>NZ_FOEG01000013.1 GCF_900110585.1 Aquisalimonas asiatica
CCGACGTTCCGACGTTCCGACGTTCCGACGTTCCGACGTTCCGACGTTCCGACGTTCCGACGTTCCGACGTTCCGACGTTCCGACGTTCCGGCGTTCCGGCGTTCCGGCATCCGGCATCCGGCATCCGGCATCCGGCATCCGGCATCCGGCATCCGGCATCCGGCATCCGGCATCCGGCTTCCGGGCTTCCGGGCTTCCGGGCTTCCGTAGGGTGGACCTTCAGGTCCACCGTATTCACCACTGCCTGAACCATCCACAAAAAAGCCGGCCCGGGGCCGGCTTTTTCGTGCGGGCGCGGACGCCTCAGAAGCTCGTGCCGAAGGCCTGCTTGTACCAGCCCTTGAACTGCTCCAGCGTGAAATGATGGTTCTGGGTGCCGGAGCGGGCCACCTTGATGCTGCCCATGAGCGACGCGATCTGGCCGGTGGTCTTCCAGTCCAGGTCGTTGATCAGGCCGTACAGGATGCCGGCACGGTAGGCGTCGCCACAGCCGGTGGGGTCGAGCACGTCCTCGGGCTTCACGGCATCCACGTGGATGGTCTCGCCGTTGGTGTAGATGTCCGACCCCTCGCCACCGCGGGTGACGATCAGGGCGTCCAGCTTCTTCGCCAGGTCATCCATGCTCAGGCCGGTGCGGTCCTGCACCATGCGGGACTCGTAGTCGTTCACCGCCATGTAGGTGGCCTTGTTGACGAAGTCCAGCAGCTCCTCGCCGTTGAACATGGGCAGGCCCTGGCCCGGATCGAAGATGAACGGGATGCCGGCATCGGCGAACTGCCGCGCGTGGGCGATCATGCCGTCGCGGCCGTTCGGCGCCACGATGCCGATCTTCGCGCCCTCGTTGGTGGGCACGCTCACCTCGTGGGCCATGTTCATGGCACCCGGGTGGAACGCGGTGATCTGGTTGTCGTCCAGGTCGGTGGTGATATAAGCCTGGGCGCAGTACTGGTCGTCGTAGCGGCGCACGTAGTCCTGCGGCACGCCCCAGTCCTTCATCCATTCACTGTACTTGTCGAAGTCCTTGCCCACGGTCGCCAGAGGCAGGCCACGCTCGCCCAGCAGCATCAGGTTGTAGGCGATGTTGCCGGCGCAGCCGCCGAACTCGCGGCGCAGCTCGTCCACCAGGAAGGCGACGTTGAGGATGTGTACCTGCTCGGGCAGCACGTGATTCTTGAAACGGTCCCGGAAGACCATGATGGTGTCGAACGCAACGGAACCGCTGATCAGTGCGGACATGTGTTGCTCTCCCCTTTTGCTAAAGAAATCGGTCGGCCGGACGTGCCGGACGGCTGGCACGCCACACCCGCTCCCTCCGCGGGCCGGAGGGCACCGAGCGCAGAGATGAGGGCGTGGCGGCGGGCCAGCGTCAGCTGGCCTCGCCCTGCCATTTCAGGTCCAGTTCCTTGGCCGCCTTGACTTCGTCCAGGCGCCGCACCGGCATGTTGTAGGGTGCGCCCTTGACGAAATCCTTGTCCTGACGGGCCTCTTCGCGAATGGTGACCATGGCCTGCACGAAACCGTCGAGGTCATCCACGGTCTCCGTCTCCGTGGGCTCGATCAGCAGGCACTCGGGAACCAGCAGCGGGAAATAGGCCGTCGGCGCGTGGTACCCCAGGTCCAGCAGGCGCTTGGCAAAGTCACCGGCGGTCACACCCAGCTCCTTGGCTTCGCCCTTGAGGCTGATGATGAACTCGTGACTGGCCCGCCGCTCCGGCAGCCAGACCTGGAACCCCTCGGCCTTGAGGCGTGTCATCAGGTAGTTGGCATTGAGCGTGGCGAACTCGGCCACCCGCGTCATGCCGTCGCGGCCCAGCATGCGGGCGTAGACGTAGGCACGCAGGAGCACGCCGGCGTTGCCACCGAACGCCGACAGGCGCCCGATGGTCTGCGGGATGTCCTTCTCGGTACGCCAGTAGTACTGGCCGTTGTCCCTGCCGACCTGGGGAATGGGCGTGTGCGGCAGCAGCCGCTCGCCCACGCCGATGGCCCCGGCACCCGGCCCGCCGCCGCCGTGAGGCGTCGAGAAGGTCTTGTGCAGGTTGATGTGGATGACATCAAAGCCCATGTCACCGGGGCGCACCTTGCCGAGAATGGCGTTGAGGTTGGCGCCGTCGTAGTAGAGCAGCCCGCCCGCCTCGTGGACCAGGGTGGCGATCTCCTGGATGCGCCGCTCGAACACGCCCACGGTGGACGGGTTGGTGAGCATGATGCCGGCGGTCTGGGGCCCGACGGCCTCCTTCAGCGCCGCCATGTCCACGTCACCGTCGGCGGCGGTGGGAATCTCCCGCACCTTGTAGCCGCACATGACGGCCGTCGCCGGGTTGGTGCCGTGGGCGGCGTCCGGGACGATGATCTCGGTACGGCCATCGTCGCCACGGGCGTCGTGGTAGGCCCGGATCATGGCCACCCCGGCGAACTCACCCTGGGCACCGGCCATGGGGGCCAGGGAGACGGTCTTCATGCCGGTGACTTCCGCCAGCATCTCCTGGAGATCGTACAGACACGCCAGAAACCCCTGGCCGGTGCTGTCCGGCGCATGAGGGTGGCGATCCAGGAAACCGGGCAGCATGGCCAGGCTGTTACACGCCCGCGGGTTGTACTTCATGGTGCACGAGCCTAGCGGGTAGAAGTTGGTGTCGATGGAGAAGTTCTTCTGCGACAGGCGGGTGTAGTGGCGCACCACCTGCAGCTCGGAGACTTCGGGCATCACGGCGCGCTGCTTGCGCCGGAACTCGGCCGGAATATCGGCCAGATCGGCGTGCTCCGCCGGCGCCTGGGCGCGGGCATAGCGCCCGCTGCGACCCAGGTCGAAAATCAGCGATTCCTGACTCACGGTAGAACCTCCGGTTGCTCAGGCGGCCTTGGCCAGCGCGTGGCTCAGGGCGTCCACGAAGCGATCGATGTCGGCGTCGGTCACCGTCTCGGTAGCGCAAACGAGCAGGGCATTGCCAAGCCGCTTGTCGTGACGGCCCAGCGGATAACCCGCCAGAACGCCCTGACTTGCGAGCTGCTGGAATACCGGCTCGGCCGGCCGGTCCAGCTCGATCACGCGCTCATGGAAGTAGGGGCCGTCAAACCGCAGACTGACGCCCTTGATGTCCGCCAGCCGCTCGGTGAGCTTGCGGGTATTGGCGTGGCACTGCCCGGCCACCCGCTCCAGCCCCTCGGCACCCAGCAGCGACAGGTAGATCGTCGCTGCGGTCACCATCAAACCCTGGTTGGTGCAGATGTTCGAGGTGGCCTTGTTGCGCCGGATGTGCTGCTCCCGCGCCTGCAGGGTCAGCGTGTAGCCGGTGCGGCCTTCCAGGTCCACGGTGCGGCCGACAATGCGCCCCGGCATCTGCCGCACATGCGCCTTGCGGCAGCACATGAAGCCGAAGTACGGGCCGCCGGACGACAGCGGGATCCCCAGGGGCTGCCCCTCGCCGCAGGCGATGTCGGCACCGTTCTCGCCCCACTCGCCGGGCGGTGTCAGTACGGCCATGGCGGTGGGGTTGACCACGGCAATCACCAGGGCGCCGTTGCGCTGGGCCCAGTCGGTGAGCGCCTGCGCCTCTTCCAGACGGCCGAACCAGTTGGGCTGCTGAATGACCAGCGCGGCGATGTCCTCGCCGTCCCACTGCTTCAGCGTCTCCACGTCCACCGCACCGGTGTCGGCGTTGCTGGCCACCGTCTCCAGGCTGATGCCCTGGTTGCCGACGATGGTCCGGGTGGCATCGCAGTACATCGGGTTGACCGTGTCCGGCACGAGGATGCGGCCGGATTTTGACTTCCGGTTGGCGCGCACGGCCATGAGCACGGCCTCGGCCAGCGCCGAGCCGCCGTCGTACAGGGATGCGTTGGACGCATCCATGCCCATCAGCCCGGACATCATGCTCTGGTACTCGTAGATCAGCTGCAGCGTGCCCTGGCTCGCTTCCGCCTGGTACGGCGTATAGGCGCTGTAGTACTCGCCGCGGGTGGTGATCTCCCAGACCGCCGCCGGCACGTGGTGACGGTAGGCGCCCGCGCCCAGAAAGCACGGCCCGAGCATGTCGCCGGCGGCGCGCTCGTTCATCTCCCGGGCGATCTCCATCTCGGAGACCCCCTCGGGGATGCCGGGCAGGCCGGGGTCGATCAGGTCCGAGGGGACTTCGTCGAACAGCGCGTTGATGCTGTCGACGCCCACCTCCGCCAGCATGCGGCGGATGTCTTCATCGGTATGTGGAATGAACGGCATGGTATTACCCGCCTCCGTTTTGAGAAACAGACCTCACCCGTCGTCTTCTTCCGTGATGAGCTGTTCGTATGCGTCGGCGTCCATGAGCTCGTCCAGGGCGTCCGGATCATCCAGTTTGATGCGCATGATCCAGCCTTCGCCGTAGGCATCGGTGTTCACCAGCTCCGGTGCGTCCTGGAGCTGGCTGTTGGCATCAATGATGGTGCCGGATACCGGGGCGTAGACGTCGGAGGCCGCCTTCACGGACTCCACCACGGCCACGGCCTCGCCCGCTTCCACGGTGCGGTCGATCTCGGGCGTCTCCACGAACACCAGGTCCCCCAGGGCGTCCTGGGCGTGATCGCTGATGCCGACGGTCACGGTGCCGTCATCACCCTGACGGACCCACTCGTGACTCGGTGCGTACTTCAGATCGCTGGGTACGTTGCTCATTGGTTTGCGTCCCTTAAGTTTCTGACCCTCTGTAACCGGGTCGTTCAATTAATGAAAGCTTGACCATTGCGGACGAACGGCGGCTTCACCCGACGCACGGGAAGCGCCCGTCCGCGCATGTCGACCGTCCACGGACCCTCATCACCGGCGGGAATGCGCGCCATGGCAATGGAACAGCCCAGCACCGGCGAAAAACCACCGGACGTGATCTCGCCGGCGCCGCCGGCTTCGGAATTCAGTGTCTGGCCGTGGCGCAGCACGCCCCGCCCTTCCAGGACGAAGCCCACGAGACGCCGCGACACCCCGGCCTCGCGCTGCTTCTCCAGCGCGCCGCGGCCGATGAAGTCCCGATCCTCCGGTGTCCAGGCCACGGTCCACCCCAGTGCCGACTCCAGCGGCGTGGTGGTGGTGTCCATGTCCTGGCCATAGAGGTGCAGCCCGGCCTCCAGGCGCAGGCTGTCGCGGGCACCCAGGCCGCAGGGCGCGGCGCCCGCCGCCGTGAGGTGGTCCCACAGATCCACTGCCGAACGGGCCGGCAGAACCACTTCGAAGCCGTCCTCGCCGGTGTAACCGGTCCGCGCGATCAGCCAGTCGCCGGTTTCCATGGCCCGGAACGGCTTGAGTGTGGCGAGCCGGTGCTCGAGGCGCGCGTCCACGGCATGCCCCAGGCACTGCTCCGCCTGCGGACCCTGAACGGCGATCATGGCGGCATCCGCTCGTTCCCGGATGCGCACGTCGAACTGCTCGGCGTGCCCGGTCATCCAGTCGAGATCCTCGGTCCGCCGGGCCGCGTTCACCACGATGCGGTAACGCCCCTCCGAGAGGTAGTAGACGATGAGATCGTCGATAATGCCCCCGGCGTCATTGAGCATGCAGGTGTAGAACGCCTGCCCCGGCTCTTTCAGACGCGCCGCGTCATTCGCCAGAAGACGGCGCAGGAAAGCGAGCGCGTCCGCGCCGGAGACATCCACCACGCCCATGTGCGAGACATCGAACAGGCCGGCCGCAGAACGGACCTGCTCATGTTCCTTGATCTGGGAGCCATAATTCACCGGCATTTCCCAGCCGGCGAAATCCACGAGCTTGGCACCTGCTGACTTGTGACGCTCGTACAACGGTGTGCGCTGCAACATGGTTGCGCAGAACCCTCCTGATTGCGTGGGGCGTCTGCCCGCAGCAGAAGCACGGCATCGGGGCTCTACCACGGGCTGACGGGCGGTCCGGGCTGGCCGTTGACGCGCTGTCGCAACGCTCCGAAACCGCTTCGCTGATCAAAATCTAAACCGCAAGGGTATGCCGGCTGGAGTTCAGTAGCAACCGCCGCCCGACGGCCAATGCAGCAAACGGCGCTGTGTCGAATGGGCGTTCAGCGGCTTGACAAGCGTTCCCGCAATGCGGCGAAAACAACACTCATAACAACGACTTGAAACCCATTTTTGAGCATGCGCATGGAACGACAGGATGCGGCGGGCGAAGACTCATTTCCGACAGGAAATCGATTCTTTCCGACCCGTTGACCGGCGTCGAGGCGCGCGGCGGGTGCAGACCCAAGCGTGAACCGTTATCATTTGCAACCACTGATCGGCCGGGCATCCGCCCCGGCCAGCCGAACCACACCCACAGGAGGTTGCCCTTGCCGCCCATGGCCAGTGCCCGGCTCCCATCCCTGATTCGGGGCCTGTTTCCGCGGGTGGACGTGTGGAAGGCGCTGACGCTCGCCATCGCCGCCCTCGTGGCGCTGCCCGTGATCGTGGTGCTGGCGCATGTACTCGTGCCCACCGATGGCATCTGGGCCCACCTCTCCAGTACCGTGCTCACCCGTTACGTGGGCAACACACTGTTCCTGCTGGTCACGGTGGGCTGCGGCACACTGGTGATCGGCGCGGGCACGGCATGGCTGGTGGTCATGTGCCGTTTCCCGGGCCAGCGCATCTTTGAATGGGCGCTGCTGCTGCCCCTGGCGGTTCCAACCTACGTCATCGCCTACGCCTACACCGATTTCCTGCAGTACGCCGGACCCGTGCAGATGTGGTTGCGGGAGGTGTTCGAGTGGAGCCGCCACGACTACTGGTTCCCGGAAATCCGCTCCCTTGGCGGCGCCGCCACGCTGATGACGTTCGTGCTCTACCCCTACGTCTATCTGCTCGCACGGGCGTCCTTCCTGGAGCAGTCGGTCTGCGTGCTGGACGTGGGCCGGACCCTCGGCCGGGGGCCGTGGCGCCTGTTCTCCGGCGTCGCCCTGCCCCTGGCCCGGCCCGCCCTCGCCGGCGGCGTCGCGCTGGCGTTGATGGAGACGCTCAACGATTTCGGCGCGGTGCAGTTCTTCGGCGTGGACACGTTCACCACCGGCATCTACCGGACCTGGTTCGGGCTTGGCGAGCCCGTGGCCGCCGCCCAGCTGGCCGCCTTCATGATGGTCTTCGTGCTGGTGCTGGTGGTGCTGGAGCGGTGGTCACGGGGGCGCAGCCGCTATTTCCATACGTCCAGCCGTTATCAGGCGCTGCCGGAGTACCAACTGCGGGGCTGGGGCCGGATCGGGGCCATCCTGGCCTGTGGGCTGCCGGTGCTGATCGGCTTCATCGGGCCGGCACTGCTGCTGGGCAGCATGAGTATCCAGCAGGGGGACGCGCTGCTGGGGACGCGTTTCCTGGAGTTCGCCCGCAACAGCCTGACGCTGGCGGCCGTTACCGCCGTGTTCGCGGTGGTGCTGTCAGTGATTCTCAGCTACGGCGTGCGCCTCAACCCCGGCCCGGTCACCCGCAGCGCGGCGCGCATCGCCGCCATGGGCTACGCCATCCCCGGCGCGGTCATCGCCGTCGGCATCCTCATTCCGCTGGGCTGGCTGGACAGTCAGCTCAACGTGCTGTTCCGCGACTGGTTCGGCATCAACCTCGGCCTGATCCTGTCCGGGACCATGTTCATCCTGGTCTATGCCTACGTGGCGCGCTTCCTGGCCGTATCGTTCAATACCGTGGAAGCCAGCCTCGGCAAGGTCACGCCGACCATGGACGCGGCCTCCCGCACCCTGGGCAAGACCGCGGGCGGCACGCTGCGACGCGTGCATACACCGATCATGCGCAGCAGCCTGCTGGCGGCCGGGATTCTGGTGTTCGTGGACGCCATGAAAGAGCTGCCCGCCACGATCATCCTGCGGCCATTCGACTTCGACACCCTGGCCGTACGGGCCCACAACCTGGCCTCCGACGAACGCCTCGCGCAGGCGTCCACATCGTCGCTGGCGATCGTCGTGGTGGGCATTATCCCGGTGATTCTGCTCAGCCTCGCCATGCGGCGGGCGCGACCGGGCAGCAGCGACTGAGGAAGGATGGCAGGGACCAGGCGTGGGCCACCCGGGCTGCGTCAGCCCCAGCCCTGAACACTCGCCGCAGGGCCGTCCGGTGCGGCCGGCGACGCGCCGGCGGCCTGGTCGTCCAGCGGGAAGACGAACGCCTGGGACGGGTCGAGGCGGATATCCACCGGCTGATTGCGGGCGGGCAGAAACACGCCCGGCATGCGGGCATGCAGGTGAGACTCGCGCCCGGCCTCGTCATGGGCACAGAGATGGACCAGGCTGCTCGCGCCGAGTAGCTTGGACATGACCACGTGACTACGATCGTGACGCCCGTCAGGCTCACCCTGCACGGTGACGTTCACCGCCTCGGGCCGGATCATGACACGCACCCGGGTGCCATCGGCCATGCCGGTGGCGTCCACGTGCCCCACCGGGGTCTCCACGGCTTCGCCGCGGACATCGCCGAAGAACTCGTTGACGTCACCGAAGAAGGTCACCACGAACGGGTCCCTGGGCTGGCAGTAGAGCTCCATGGGCGTGCCGATCTGCACGATGCGCCCGTCACGCATCAGCGCGATCCGGTCGGCCATGAACAACGCCTCTTCCGGATCGTGGGTGACCATGAGCGTGCCGGTGCCGCTGTCCTTGAGGAGGTGCAGCGTGTCGTCACGGATCTGGTTACGCAGCCGTGCATCAAGGCTGGAAAAGGGTTCGTCCAGCAGCATCAGGCGCGGCGCGGGCGCCAGCGCGCGGGCAAGGGCGACGCGTTGCTGCTGGCCACCGGACAGCGTGTGGGGAAAGCTGTCCGCATACTGGCCGATGCGCAGCTGCTCGAGCAGGCCCAGCACCCGCTCCTGGCGGAGGCGCCCGGAGCGCTCTTTCAGCCCGAAGGCAACGTTGTCCGCAACGGAGAGATGAGGAAACAGCGCCGAGTCCTGGAAGACCAGACCAACGCTACGCCGCTCCGGCGGCACCGGATGGCGCCCCTCGTCCGCCACGATCTGCCCGTCGAGGGCGACTCGGCCGTGGTGCAGCGACTCCAGGCCGGCGGCGATGCGCAGCAGCGTGGTCTTGCCGCAGCCCGAGGGGCCGAGCAGACAGACCACTTCGTGGGGGTGAACGGTCAGGTCCACATCGGTGACCGCAGCAAGATTCCCGAACGCGCGGGAAACGCCCTGGACCGCCAGAACCGGCGTATTCTCCGACTCGGACTGGACCGCACGCGTGGATATTGGCGTGGCAACCATGGACTCGACTCACCTGGTGGAAGATGGCTTCTCGATGGTATGTAAATGCGAATCATTTGTAAACGCGGAACAACGCCCTTGACAGCCGTGATGGCTGTGTCCAACATGCTTTTATTGCGAATACGAACCGTTCTCATTTGCGAACCAATGGAGCGTCAATGACCAGCCCCCTCCTCCGCCGCGCCGTCACCGGCGCACTGGCCGCGGCCATCACGGTCGCCCCGCTCACGGCCCTGGCAGGCGAAGTCACCGTCTACTCGGCCCGCCATTACGACGAGGACCGCACCCTTTACGACACCTTCACGGAGCGCACGGGCATCGAGGTCCGCGTGCTCGAGGCGGATTCCGACCAGCTGATCCAGCGGATCCGCCGCGAAGGCGCCGCCAGCCCGGCCGACGTGCTCATCACCGTGGATGCCGGTCGCCTGTGGCGCGCCGAGCAGGAGGGCGTGTTCCAGGCCGTGGAGTCCGAGGCGCTCACCGAGCGCCTGCCCGAAGCCATGCGCCACCCGGAGGGGCTCTGGTTCGGGTTCAGCCAGCGCATGCGCGTGGTGTTCTACAACAAGGATGCGTTCGACCCGGATGAACTGGAGACCTACGAGGATCTCGCCGACCCGCGCTTCAACGATCAGCTGTGCATCCGCTCATCGGGCAACATCTACAACCAGTCACTGCTCGCCGCGATGATCGCCGTCCATGGTGAGGAGGACGCCGAAGCCTGGGCGCAGGGCGTGGTGGACAACCTGGCCCGACCGCCCCGGGGCGGCGATACCGACCAGATCCGCGGGGTCGCCACCGGCGAGTGCGAGATCGGCGTCGCCAACCATTACTACTACGTGCGCATGGTGAACTCCGACGACAGCCGCGACCGGGAGCTGGCGGAGCGCGTCGGCATCATCTTCCCCAACCAGAACGACCGCGGGGTTCACGTGAACGTCGGCGGTGCCGGTGTCGTGGACGGCGCACCCAACCGCGAAAACGCCATCCGCTTCCTGGAGTACCTGGCATCCGACGAGGCCCAGGGACTGTTCGCCGCCGGTAATCACGAGCTGCCCGTGGTGGACGGGGTCTCCGGCGACGAAGTGGTGGAGTCGTGGGGCTCGATCAAGCGCGATGCGCTGAACATCAGCGAGCTGGGCAACAACAACCCGGCCGCCGTGCGGATGTTCGACCGCGTCGGCTGGCGCTGACGCCGACGCCGCCTCCAGTTGCACCGACGCGCCGGGAATCCCGGCGCGCGGCGTTCTCACCTCTTGTGCGCGGGCCCGGCGACTGCTACTCCTACAGGCAAACCACGACAACGACCGGAAGGGTGCCTGATGGAAGCGGAATTGAACGTCCCCACGCTGATCACCTTCGTCCTTTATCTCATCCTCATGCTCATGTTCGGGTTGTTCGCCTACCGGGTGACGAACAACCTCTCCGACTACATCCTCGGTGGCCGCAAACTCGGCCCGGGGGTAACGGCACTCAGTGCCGGCGCCTCGGACATGAGTGGCTGGCTGCTGCTCGGTCTGCCCGGCGCGGTGTATGCGTACGGTATGAACCAGGTGTGGATCGCCGTGGGGCTGGCCGCCGGCGCCTTTCTCAACTGGCTGTTCGTGGCCCGCCGGCTACGTCGGCATACCGAGATCGCCGACGACGCCATCACCCTGCCCGACTTCCTGGAGCACCGCTTCGAGGACAACACCCGCATCCTCCGCGTGGTCTCGGCGGTGGTGATTCTGGTGTTCTTCACGTTCTACACATCCGCCGGGATGGTGGCTGGCGCCACGCTGTTCGAGAACACCTTCGGCTTCGGCTACCTCACCGCCCTGCTGGTGGGCGCCGCCGTCATTATCGCCTACACCTTCCTGGGCGGCTTCCTCGCGGTAAGCTGGACAGACTTCCTGCAGGGCATTCTCATGTTCTGCGCCCTGCTGCTGGTGCCCGCCGTTGGCATTGCCGCCATGGGCGGCTGGGGCGAGGTCACCGCGGCGGTGCGCGAGGTCGAACCCGGCGGCATGAGCATCTGGCACGACATGACCTTCCTTGGCATCGTCTCCCTGCTGGCCTGGGGCCTCGGCTACTTCGGCCAGCCCCACATCCTGGCCCGGTTCATGGCCATCCGCTCCGAGGACCAGATCCCCAGGGCCATGGGCGTCGGCATGACCTGGATGATCTTCTCGCTGATCGGTGCCGTCCTCACCGGTCTGGTGGCCATGGCCTGGTTTGCGGATGCGCCGCTGGATGACCAGGAAGCCGCCTTCATCATGCTGAACCAGGTGCTGTTCAACCCCTGGGTTGCCGGCATTCTGCTGGCTGCCATCCTCGCGGCCATCATGAGCACCATCGACTCCCAGCTGCTGGTCTCCTCCAGCGCGCTCACCGCCGACTTCTACAAGGCCATGCTCCGGCGCGATGCCACCGAGGGCGAGCTGGTCTGGGTGGGTCGCGCCGCAGTGCTCGGGGTGGCGGCCATCGCCACGTTGCTGGCCATGGACGACGAGAGCCTGGTGCTGGATCTCGTGGCCTACGCCTGGGCCGGTTTCGGCGCCGCCTTCGGACCGGTTATCATCCTGTCCCTGTTCTGGCGTGACATGACTCGCAACGGTGCGCTCGCGGGCCTCGTGGTCGGTGCCGTCACGGTCATCGTCTGGGACATGCTCGGCGGCGGACCGGCGGGGATCTTCGATGTCTACGAGATCCTGCCCGGCTTCATCTTCGCGACGATCGCCATCGTCGTGTTCAGCCGGATCGGCCCGGAACCGTCGGCGGCCATGCGCGTCCAATTCGAGCGGGCGCACGACTAGTCGGACTGACACCTCTCCGACGGGCCCTCGCCCGTTACCATCCACTCTGGTGGTGGCCGTTCCCGGCCACCACCCGGTAAGGGGTCATGCACATGATCATCAAACCCGGTCCACGCCCTTCCAGCCTCAGGCAGGCCGTTCGCGAAGCCTACCACCGCGACGAGACCACCATGGTCGAGGCGCTGCTCGACGAGGCGGCACACCCGCCGGAGCGCCAGCAGCGCGTGGCGGCGGAGGCAACCCGGCTGGTACAGCATGTCCGTGACAACCGCGTCTCCCAGGGCGGTATCGACGCCCTGCTCCACGAGTACGACCTCTCCAGCAAGGAGGGCGTGGTGCTCATGTGCCTGGCCGAGGCACTGATGCGCGTCCCCGACTCCACCACCGCCGACGACCTGATCCGGGACAAGATCAGCACCGGCGACTGGGCCTCCCACATGGGCCACAGCGAGTCGGTGTTCGTGAACGCCTCCACCTGGGGGCTCATGCTCACCGGCCGGGTGGTCCGCTTCGACGAGCGTTCCACGCGGGACCTCGCCTATACGGTGCGGCGCATGGTCCAGCGCAGCGGCGAGCCGGTCATTCGCCAGGCGATTCGCCAGGCCATGCGCATCATGGGCAAGCAGTTCGTCATCGGCCGCACCATCGACGAAGCGCTCAAGCGGGCGCGGGACGACGAAAAGCACGGCTACCGCCATTCCTACGACATGCTGGGCGAGGCGGCGCGCACCATGGAGGATGCCGACCGCTACTACGCCGCCTACCAGAACGCCATCAAGGCCATTGCCAAAAACGGCAAGGGCAAGGGCGTACTGGACGGGCCGGGCATCTCGGTGAAGCTCTCGGCACTCCACCCCCGGTACGAGTTCGGCCACTTCAACCGCAGCCGCGACATCCTCGTGGAACGCCTCGGCCGGCTCTCGGAAATGGCCCGGGATGCCGACATCGGCCTGTGCGTCGATGCCGAAGAGGCGGACCGCCTGGATATCTCCCTGGACGTGATCGAGGCCGTCTCCGGCGACGGCAGCCTGGCGGGCTGGCACGGTTTCGGGCTGGCGGTGCAGGCTTACCAGAAACGCGCGGCCCCGCTGATCGACTGGCTTGCCGACCTGGCGGACCGGCATGACCGCCGGCTGATGGTGCGGCTGGTGAAGGGCGCCTACTGGGATAGCGAGGTGAAGAAGGCGCAGGAAAGCGGCTACCCGGAGTACCCGGTGTTCACGCGCAAGGCGAGCACGGATGTGTCCTACCTGGCCTGCGCGCGCCGCCTGCTGAAAGCGGGCGGCGACCGCATCTACCCGCAGTTCGCCACCCACAACGCCCACACCCTGGCGTGGGTCATGGAGGAGGCGGGGGACGCCCCCTACGAGTTCCAGCGACTGCACGGCATGGGCGAAGCCCTCTACGAGCCCATTGTCGGCCGCAAGCAGGGGCATCGCCCGGTGCGCATCTACGCCCCCGTGGGCAGTCACGAGGAGCTGTTGCCCTACCTGGTGCGCCGACTGCTGGAGAACGGCGCCAACAGCTCCTTCGTCAATCGCATTCAGGACGAGAAGCTGCCCATCGACGAGATGGTGGCCGACCCGGCCGACGCCGTCCGCGGCCTGCAGCGCAAACCACACCCGCGGATCCCCCTGCCGGCCAACATCTACGGGGAGCAGCGCCGCAACTCCAGGGGCGTCAACCTGGCCGACCACCTGGTCGTCGAGCCACTGGGCGACGCCATGGACACCGCCGCCGGGCAGCACTGGCACGCGGCGCCCATCATCGGTGGGAAATCGCTCAAGGGCGAGGGAGACCCCATTCTCAACCCCGCCGACCGGCGCCAGCAGGTGGGCCGCGTAACCTGGACAACGCCGGAACAGGCCGATGAAGCCATCACCATGGCCAGCCGCGCCGCGGCAGAGTGGTCCGCGACGACCGCCGAGGAGCGCGCCACCTGCCTGGACCGCATGGCCGACCTCATGGAAAGCCACATGGCTGAGCTCATGGCCCTGTGCGTGCGCGAGGCGGGCAAGGGCGTCCCGGATGCGGTCGCCGAGGTGCGCGAAGCGGTGGATTTCTGCCGCTACTATGCCCAGCGCGCGCGGCTCGACTTCGGCACACCGATGCCGCTGCCCGGCCCCACCGGCGAGAAGAACGAGATCG
This sequence comes from Aquisalimonas asiatica, assembly GCF_900110585.1. Lineage (NCBI taxonomy): Bacteria > Pseudomonadati > Pseudomonadota > Gammaproteobacteria > Chromatiales > Ectothiorhodospiraceae > Aquisalimonas > Aquisalimonas asiatica. The sequence continues at coordinate 14,132 of NZ_FOEG01000013.1, forward strand.
CCCTCCACGGCCGCGGCGTGTTCGTCTGCATCAGCCCGTGGAACTTCCCGCTGGCCATCTTCACGGGTCAGGTCACGGCGGCGCTGGCCGCTGGCAACACCGTGGTCGCCAAGCCCGCCGAACAGACCAGCCTCATCGGCACCCGCGCCGCGGAGCTGCTGCTGGAGGCAGGCATTCCGCCCGAGGCGCTGCAGCTTCTGCCCGGCGGCGGCGACATCGGCGGCCGGCTGGTGGCCGACGAACGCATCAACGGCGTCGCATTCACCGGCTCGGTGGCGACGGCCCGGCGCATCAACCAGACCCTGAGCCAGCGCCAGGGGCCGATCATTCCCCTGATCGCCGAGACCGGCGGCCAGAACGCCATGATCGCCGACTCCACCGCCCTGCCCGAGCAGCTGGTCCGCGACGTGCTGATTTCATCCTTCCAGAGCGCCGGTCAGCGCTGCTCCGCCCTGCGCGTGCTTTACCTGCAGGAGGACGTGGCGGATCACGTCCTGCACATGCTCAACGGCGCCATGCAGGAACTCACCGTGGGCGACCCGGCATGGCTGGCCACCGACGTGGGGCCGGTGATCGACCCGGAGGCCCGGGACGGCCTGATGCGGCACGTGGAGGCCATGAAACGCAGCGCGCGCCTGGTCGGCGAGACGCCACTGGGGCCGGATACCGAGCACGGCACCTTCGTCGCCCCGGTCGCCTTCGAGATCAACGGTATCGATGATCTGGACGACGAGCACTTCGGCCCGATCCTGCACGTGGTGCGGTACAAGGCCGGCGAGCTGGACCGGGTCGTGGACGCCATCAACAACACGCGGTACGGGCTCACCCTGGGCGTGCACAGCCGCATCGACGCCGTCGCCGAACGGGTGGCTCAGCGTGCGCGGGTGGGCAACCTGTACGTGAATCGTAACCAGATCGGCGCGGTGGTCGGCGTGCAGCCCTTCGGCGGCGAGGGACTCTCGGGCACCGGCCCGAAAGCCGGCGGGCCGCGCTACCTCCACCGCTTTGCCACGGAACGTGCGGTCACCGTGGACACCACCGCGGCGGGGGGCAACGCATCCCTGTTCGCCATGGGAGACGAGGAGGACCTGCCGCGATGACAGGGTGCGGAGTGGCGTCGCAGCGCTGAGACACCACTCCGCCACGCCACCAAGCGGCCCGATCCGGGTGTTCGGGCCGCTTGGACCGCGCCGACGTCTCGCCGGTGAAACAGGTTGCCCCTCGGGGCACGGCCAATCCACGGGGCAACCGGGGCTCCGCCACGGCGGCGCGTACTCGCGCAACGGAACGAACCCGGAAGACACACAAAAACATCCTAAATATCAACACCCTGCAGAACCATCATTGATACTCCCACGCGAACGGGGGCCATTGGCCCGCCTCTTGCTGTCCTGCACCACGCCGAGCCGAGCGGTGCGCCCGTGCCGGTACTTTTCCTCAGAGACAGACGCGTGTAAGGAGTTCAATCATGAAGAAGACCAACGCAATCATCGCGGCCTCCATTGCTGCCGTATTCGGCCTGGGGATGCACGGAATGGTGCTCGCCGAGAACGACAACAACGCCAACGCCGACAATGCGTCCGCCTCGGCGGCTGGTGAATCCACGGCCACGGCCGACAGCAGCAAGAGCTGGGCCGATTCCGCGAACGACAGCTCCAACAACAGCACGAACGATTCCGGGAACGATAGCTCTGACAACAGCACCAATGTTGCGGACTCCGGCAATGACAGTTCCGACAACAGTCAGAACATCAGCGACTCCGGCAACGACAACTCGGACAACAGTATCTCGGACTCGGGCAACGACAGTTCCGACAACAGCACCAATGTGGCCGACTCCGGCAACGACAGTTCTGACAACAGCACCACGGTCAGCGATTCCGGGAACGACAACTCCCAGAACGACAACAGCACCAACATCGCCGACTCGGGGAACGACAACTCCGACAACAGCATTGCCGATTCCGGCAATGACAGCTCTGACAACAGCACCAGCATCGCCGACTCCGGCAACACGACGGTCAGCGATTCGGGGAATGACAATTCCGACAACAGCACCAATGTTGCGGATTCGGGCAACGATAGCTCCGATAACAGCACCAACATCGCTGACTCGGGCAACGACAGCTCCGACAACAGCATCAACATCAGCGATTCCGGGAACGACAACTCGGACAATTCGGACCACTCGGACAATTCCGACAACTCCGATAACAGCATCGCTGATTCCTACAACGACAACTCCGACAACTCCGTAGCGGACTCCTACAACGACAACTCCACCACCTCCATCAACATGAGCCAGGCGGTGGCCAGCAGCGAGCTGTCGGGCGAGGTGTCCGGCAACTACGTGGATCTCAATGGCGAGAGCAACTTCTCGGCGGACAACTGGATCGGCGGCGGTGCCTTCGGCGAGATCGCGGGCATCAACCAGGCGTCGCAGAACAGCGGCTCCAACAGCCTGACCCAGCAGAACGTCACGGTGCAGTCGAACCTGAGCTTCGACTGATCCGGCGTGATCCCTGGCGGGCTTCCGTTCGCGGAAGCCCGCCACTTCCAGGAGGTGCGATCCATGAAGACCCGGGCCCTGTTGTTCTGCACTGCCGCCGTAACGGTTCTGCTGCTTCCGGTTGTCGGCGCCGCCGATGGCGACGCTCTGTTCGCCTCGCCGCTGGAGGCCGAGGAGATGGACGCCCACCGCGGCATGTCGAGCCAGTATCACGCCCAGCTCGGTCTGCTCTCGGGCCAGGCGGTTCTCACGGACAACGAGATCGGTACGGCCTACACGGGCGACAACAACGTCTCCCACGGCGCCTTCAGCGACGTCCATGGCATCACCTCGGTGATCCAGAACAGCGGCAACCATGTGATCATCCAGGACTCCACGGTCCTCAACGTCACGGTGTCGCAATGAAACAGTGGCTGTGCCTGGCCTGCCTGCTGATGGCGGCAGCCCCGGCCAGCGCCGGCACGGTGTGGCTGTCCGGCGCCGCCACCACGCTGGCCGTGGACGTGGTCAACATGCGCGACGCCCGCTTCCACGGTGTCGTCCGCCAGGCCTACGATTTCAGTTGCGGCGCCGCTTCCGTGGCGACGCTGCTCACCTACCATTACGACGACCCCATCGATGAGCGCACGGCGCTGGAAGGCATGCTGGAGAACGCCGATGCCGAGCGCGTGCAGACCGAGGGGTTCTCGATGCTCGACATGAAGCACTTCCTCGCCGAGCGTGGCCTCAACGCCGACGGTTTTCGCGCCGGGCTCGACGCCCTGGCGGGCACCGGCATCCCGGCGATCGCCCTGATCAACACCGATGGTTATCGCCATTTCGTGGTGATACAGGGGGTGTCACCGGAGGAGGTCCTGGTGGGCGACCCGGCGCTGGGGGTGCGTGTCTACAGCCGCGCGGAGTTCAAACGGATCTGGAACGGGCTGCTGTTCCTGGTGCGCGACAACGTGGAGCAGGCCAGCAAGACCTTCAACCGCACCGAGCAGTGGGCGGTGCGCACGCATATCCCCTACGGCATCGCGCTGCAACGGCCAACCCTGGATGGCTTCACCCTGTCACTGCCCCGTGCGGGGGACTACTGACATGCGTACCGTGCTTCGCACACTGGCCCTCAGCCTGTGCATCGCCACCCCTCACGCCAACGCGGCGGAGCCGTTCTTCCAGGCACTGAATCCCGTGGACGACGCCCTGCTCGCCGAGATGCGCGGCGGCTTCATGCTGCCCGGCGGCGGCATGCTGACCCTGAGCATGGACAGCGGCGTGCTCATCAACGGCGACTACGCCGCCCACGTGCAGTGGGACAACGGCCGCGTCCAGCTCAACCACACCGGCCTGGAAACAGAAGGGCTGCGGGTGGGCGCCCTGGACGCGGACGCCATGGCTGCCGGGCGCTCGATCGGCTGGGTGGTGCAGAACCAGATCGACAACATCCGCATCCAGAACTTCACCGAGTTCAACGTGGACCTGCAGGGCGTGCGCGGCGTCACCAGCATCAGCCGTGACCGCATGCTGGAAGCCCAGGCGGTCATGCAGGTCATCCGGTAATTGGTGCCCGGGTCAGGGGCGAGTGAGGGTCGAGCCTGTCGGGCTCCGGCGCTACGCCTTGATCCGTCCCTCCGGCCTGGTCGATTTACAGCACATCCCTGTGCTGTAAATCGATGGCGGCGTCCCTGCCGCCACCCTTCGGGCCGGACGGCCTGCGGGCCGGGGCTCCGCGAGTCGCCCGACAGGCTCGCCCCCCACTCGCGATACCAGCCCCGCGGTGCAGCCTCCATGAAAGTTCAGAACCGGAACGGCAGGCGCAGGGAGATCTGCACATCCGGCGCGGCTTCGGTGACACCGAACCCCAGACCGATATTGGCGGTGGTGCGCGCCCCCAGGCGCTGACTGATCCCGAGCGACGCCGTGCCCACCTGCACGCGGCGGAAATTGGGCTGGATCTCGCTCTGGCTGCGATCCTTGAGACGGGTGCGCCCGACCACCGAATGGTCGTACCCCAGGCTGAACGACGTGCGGTCATTCACGGCCAGCCCCATGCCCAGGCCGAAGCTGATGGCGTCACCGGGGTCGACCAGCCCGTATTCGCCACCCACATCGCGCTCGATGCTCCAGAGATAACTGACGTGGCCGTAAAGAACTGCCGGCTGGGTCGGGTAGATCATGCTCAGGCTCGGCTGCACGCTCCAGAACCCGGAGCCCGTGGGCTGCTCCAGGAACGCCTCGCCGATGCTGTCACCCTCGTCGGTCAGGAGTTCCTGGGTATCCACATCGAACGGCCCCCGGCCGGTGTCGGACTTGATCCGCAACCCGCCCACGAACAGCGGCCCCTCGGCGCCGGTGTTGATCTGGTACCGGATCCCCGCCTCGATGTCGCCAAGGCCGTAGCCGGTGGAGCGCTCCACGCCCGGGTAGCTGCTGTCCGCCAGAATCTCCCGCTCGCGGATGGTCTCCTCGCGGTAGATGTAGGGGATGCGCGCCTCCACCTCCAGGCGTTGCGTGAGGCCGTAACGCAGCGTCAGGGCGGTGGTGAACGTGTCCCGCTGGACCTGGCTCACGTTGATCAGGCCGATGGCAATGGCCGGGATGACGGTGAACCCCTGGATATCCACCTGGGTGGACCCCGCATGGGTGTACTGCAGGGAGGGCTCCACCACCAACGAGCCGCGCGAGCTGAGCACCGATCGCTCACCGGTGACCACGCCCACATCGCGGGCGCGGTCGCCGCTGTCCTCGCTCTGGGCCTGGGCCAGGGAATGACTGAAGGAGAGGACCACCGCCGCACCGATCGCCGACCAACGCACCACTCTCATCGCCGGACCCCCAGTTCTGAGCCCGACGGCAGCCGGGCATTGTGCTTCTTCAGGGCACCGCCCGGTCAGCGCACCTCCAGTCCGTGGCGTCTGATCATGCGGTACAGGGTGGCGCGCGATACCCCCAGGGCCTGCGCCGCCAGGGAATAGTTATGCGTGTAGCGTGCCAACGCATTGCGGATCGCCACCCGTTCCGCCTCCTGCCGTACGACTGCCAGACAGTCCACCGTCCGGTGGATCTGCCGGCGACGCTCAAGCCCCAGATCCCGTGGCGTGATCAGCGCGTGATCACTGAGAACGGCGGCGCGGCGGACCCGGTTCATGAGCTCGCGCACGTTGCCCGGCCAGTTGTGGACCTGCATGGCCTCGATGGCGTGGCGGCTGAAGCCCTTGGCGCGCCCCCGGCCCTCGCCAGCGAACTCCTGCAGAAAATGCTGGGCCAGGGAGAGCACGTCGTCGGCACGGTCCCGCAGGGGCGGGAGTTCAAGACGCAGGACATTGAGGCGGTAGTAGAGGTCTTCGCGGAAGCTGTTGCGGGCGATGGAGTCTTCCAGGTCCACGTATGTTGCAGCGATGACACGCACCCGGGGGCGCACCTGCCGGGTGGCGCCAAGCCGCTCGAACGTGCCCTCCTGGAGAAAGCGCAGCAGGTTCACCTGCAGATCCATGGGCAGGTCACCGATCTCGTCGAGAAACAGGGTGCCGCCATCGGCCGCCTCGAGCCGACCGATCCGCCGGCTCGAGGCGCCGGTGAATGCACCGCGCTCATGGCCGAAGAGTTCCGAGTGGATCAGTGACGCGGGCAGCGCACCGCAGTTTACCGCCACGAACGGCCCGTCGGCCTGCCCCGAGGCATCGTGGATCGCCTGTGCAGCAAGTTCCTTGCCCGTCCCGCTTTCGCCCTGGATCAGCACCGGCGCCCGCGACCGCGCATACCGCGGAATCAATCGGAAGAGCCGCTTCATGGCCGGGCTGCTGCCGACCATGGGCCCCGCGCAGCCATCCCCCGGCGACTCGGCGCCCAGTCCGGCAATCCCCCAGGCATGGCCGAGACAGTACACCAGGCGCTGGGGATCAAGGGGCAGCACGTGGAAGTCGTAGCAGTGGTCGCAGATGGCATCCACGACTGCGCCCACGGAGAGGCACTCCCGCGGCAGGGAGGCGATCCAACGGACATGGCGCATGGACAGCAGCAGGTCGTGCCAGTCTCTGGTCAGCCCCTGGGGCCCGAGACTGATGACACCGACCCGGAACCGCTCGCGCTGGTGAAGGGCTTCCGCCTCTTCAGGCGTATCCGCCGGGAAACACGTCCACCCGGAGGCCTGTATCGCCTCCGGCAACTGCACGGCGTCTCCCGTTGGAGTGATATGAAGCAGACTGCGAGTCAGCACGCCCGATGCCCCCGTGCGTTACCAACCAGCTTGAACGCTTGGTATAGTTGTTACGCATCGGAAGTATAGTCAGGCGCAGCGACTTTGCCATGGAGGTGCGACGCCGCTCAGGCGGAGACACCAAGATACCGGCCGAGCACCTCGTCGTCGGTCATGTCGTCCTTGTCGCTGGTCTCGTAGACGATCTGCCCTTCGGCCATGAAGTACGCGCGGTCGGCGGCCAGCGCCGCGGCCTTGACATTCTGCTCGATCAGCAGCACCGCCACGCCCTCACGGCTCAGGTCTCTCAGCCCGTTGGAAACCGTCTCCACCACCGACGGCGCCAGCCCCTCGGTGGGCTCGTCCAGGATCAGGCAGCCCGGATTGGTCACCAGCGCCCGGCCGATGGCCAGCATGGAGCGTTCACCACCGGAGATCTGGTTGCCGTAGGACTTCCGCCGCTGGGCCAGGGACGGGAACATGTCGTAGACGGCCTGGATGGTCCACTGTTCTCCGGTCGGCCCCGGGCGCCGGTTGAGCGTCAGGTGCTCCTCCACCGTCAGGGACGGAAACAGCCGTCGGCCCTGTGGCACGTAGCCAACGCCATGCCGGGCGATGCGGTGCGGCGCCCAGCCACTGACATCGGTACCGAAAATGCTGATGCGGCCTTCCACCTTGGGCGGATTGAGCCCCACCAGCGCCCGGGCCAGCGTCGTCTTGCCGACACCGTTGCGCCCCATGATGGCGACACACTCGCGGTCCACGCGCAGGTTCAGGCCCTGCAGCGTGTGGCTGAGGCCGTAGTGGGCATTCAGGTCGGCAACGGAAATCATCGATTCAGTCATGGGCACGCCCCAGGTAGATGTCACGCACACCGTCGTGGGCGGCGATCTCGTCCGGGGATCCCTCGGCGAAGACCTCGCCCTGGTGCAGCACGGAGATCCGGTCGCTCAGTGCCAGGACCATGTCCATGTCGTGCTCGATCATCAGCAATGTCACCTCCCGCGGCAGATCACGAAGCATTTCGGTGAGTACCTGCCGCTCCGAACGCGACAGCCCCGCAGCCGGCTCATCCAGCAGCAACAGCCTGGGCTCCTGGGCCAGCACCATGGCCAGTTCCAGCTGCCGCAGCGTGCCGTGGGAGAGGCTGGAGACGAGATCGTCCAGCAACGGCGTCAGCCCGAGCCGGTCGGCCGTGGCGAGCAGCACATCATCCAGGGCCTCGTCCCAGGGCTGCCAGAGCGACGGCAGACGCCCGTCGCCGCGGGCGAGCGCCAGGTTCTGCCGGACCGTGACCGTGGGCACCAGCGTGGAGACCTGGTACGTCCGCCCCAGCCCCTTCAGGGTGCGCTGGATCACCGAATCCCGGGTAATGCGGTCGCCGAAGAAGTGGATGTCTCCACGGTCCGGCCGCAACTCGCCCGCGATCATGTTGAACAGCGTGGTCTTGCCGGCGCCGTTGACGCCGATCAGGCCGTGGCGGGCTCCGGCCGCCACGGAGAGGTGGACGTCGCTGGCCACCACCAGCGATCCGAACGACTTGGCAATGCCAGCGACGCCCAATGCCTGCTCCGTACTCATGCAATCGCTCCTGCGTTGCGTTTACTGCTGGTAGAAGTCGTCACTGCAGTCGGACGGCGGGAAATCCCGGTCGTACGGGTCCGACTCCAGGTACTCGTCCGGGTCGTAAGGACCGAACTGGCTGACTTCCTCGTAGGTCTCGATGGGCACGTTCTTGAGCCGGCCGTCGACCTCCTTCACCTCGTTGATGTAGATGTTCTGCACGGGGTTACCGTACTCATCCAGGTGGAAGGGGCCGCGCGGGGCATCCTCCATCTCCGTCTCGCGCAGGGCGGAGATGATGGCGTCCCGATCCAGGCTCTCGGCCTCTTCCACGGCGCCCACCGCCATCTTCAGCGCCACGTAGCCGTGTTCGGCCGGGGCCAGGGGCATGGTGTCCTCACCGTGCATGTCCCAGAACGCGTCACGGAAGGCGATGAAGTTGTCCGTCTCCAGGCCTTCGGCATACTGCAGCGCCGAGAGACCACCCTTGGCCGACTCGCCCATCTCCGGAAGGTCGCCGACGGCATAGAAGTTGGAGCCACCCAGCAGGGTCATACGCTCGTGCATGCCGAAGTCGCGGTACTGCTCGAAGAAGGCCAGGCCGTCACTGCCGGCGCCGTTGTAGAGCACCGCATCACCGTCCGGCAGGGTCGCGAGGATGGAGCTGTAGTCGGCCGTGTCCAGCGGGTGCCAGATGCGCTCCACGGAGCCACCGCCCGCCTCACAGAATCCGCGCATGAAGCCGCCGAGCTGGTCGTAGGGGAAGGCATAGTCCTGGCCGACCATGATGATGTCGTCGTAACCCAGCTCTTCGGCCACATAGGCGCCGAAGGCGAACATGGGCTGCGCGCCGGTCCAGCCGGCGCGCACCACGTTGTCCACCCGGTCGCGCATGGTGATGTCCTCGGAGGCCGAGTAGGAGATGACCGTTGGCACACCGGAGCCGCTCGCCCACTCCAGCCCGGCCAGGCCGGTGCCACCGAGGACGGGGCCCACGACCACGTCGACATTGTCCCGGGAATCCATGGCGCGGAGCTGGTCAACCGTGACCTCGGCATCGCCCTGGGAGTCGTAGAACTCCACCTCCAGATCGTAGCCGGCCACCTCGCCGCCAAGCTCCTCGATCGCCAGTTCCACACCCATGCGCTGCTGTTCACCGAAGAACGAGAACACACCGCTGGTGGGACCGATCACGCCAACCCGCAGGGTGTCATCGGCCTGGGCGTTGACGGTGGCAGCGACGGCCAGGGCCGAAGCGCTCCCGATTGCAATGGTCTTGAGTGCTTTCATGAGACGTCCTCCTCCGGACGGATTGTCGTTATGTGGACGAAGTCGAGGCCTTGCGACCGCGAACCAGGGATTTCCACGGGAACTCGGACAGCCCCCGCGGCATGAGCAGAATGCACAGCGCCAGCACCCCGCCCACCACCATCATGTGGCGATCGGTGTACTGGGACACGCCGGTCTGCAGGGTAATCAGGATGGCCGCCCCCAGGGCCGGGCCCCAGATGGTGCGGTAGCCCCCCAGCACGGCGGCGGTGAGCACCAGCACGGCCTGGTTCAGTGACAGGGGCGACGGCGTCATGATGCCCATGTCGTAGACCAGGAACACCCCGGCCACGCCGGCGATGGCGCCGGCCAGCACGAAGGCGGTAAACCGGGCCAGATAGACCGGATGCCCGAGGGCGCGCATGCGTTGTTCGTTCTCCTGAATGCCCAGCAGCAGCAGACCGAACCGGGACTTGTAGAAGCGGTGCACGCCCAGGAAGATCAGCACGGTGCAGGTCGCCAGCAGCACATAGAACACCCGCGGGTCATTGAGATTGAACCCGAGGACCATGGGCAGGCGCACACCGGAGATGCCGTTGTAGCCGCCGGTGAGCCCCACCCACTGGAATGACAGCGCCCAGACCATCTGACCCAGCGCCAGCGTGAGCATGAGAAAGCTCACCGCCTTGGCCCGCACGGTCAGCACGCCGAAGACCACGGCGAACAGCACCGATGTGAGTATGGCCGAGGGGATGACCACCGCATAAGGCAGCCCGTGCTGGGCGCCGAGAATCGCCACCACGTAACCGCTCACCCCCGCCAGGGTCGTCTGGCACAGGGAGAACCATCCCAGCCGCCCCGCCAGAACCGAGAAACTCAGGGCCATGAGCGCATAGATCATGGCGCGGTTGGTGCGGGAGACGGCGTAGTCACCCGCGATCAGCAACCACACCAGCAGCCCGGCGACTACACCAAGAATCACTAGCGTTTCGCGTTTCATGTCGTCCGTCCAAACAGGCCCTGGGGCCGGAAAACCAGAATCAGTGTCATGGGCAGGAACAGGAAGAACAGGGCGAACTGCGGCAGATAACCGGAGGCGAAGCTGTACACCATGCCGGTGATCAGCGCACCCACGGCCGCCCCCTTGAGCGACCCCATCCCGCCGATGATGATCACCACCAGCGACAGCATCAGCACGCGCACGTCGAGCCCCTGCCCGAGGGACATGTAAGAGGTGCCGATCACGCCCGCGGCGCCGGCGAGGAAGCTGGCGGCCCCGAACACGCCGGCAAACAGCAGCGGCACGTTGATGCCCTGGGTCATGGCCGTCTCCCGGTCATCCACCCCGGCGCGGATGGCCGCGCCGATGCGGGTGCGGGTCATCACCACCCAGAGAATCACGCCCAGGGCCAGGGCACCGATCATGATGTAGACCCGGAAGGTGGGGTACATCATGACGCCGAGATCCATGGGCATGCGCAGATCGGGGGGCAGCGGCAGGCTGATGGACGAACCGCCGTAGATGGCCAGCAGACCGTCGGCGATGATCATGCCCACGGCGATGGTGAGCAGCGCCTCGGAGAGATCCAGCCCGCGCACCCGCTGGAGCAGCAGGCGCTCCATGAGCACGCCGCCGGCCATGGCCACCAGCCCGCCCACGAGAATGCCCAGCATCAACGAATCCGTCTCCTGGACGACCTGCACGCCGACGTAGCCACCCAGCAGGTAGAACGCCCCGTGGGCCAGGTTCACCACCCGCATCAGGCCGAAGGCCAGGGTCAGCCCGGTGGCCATGAGAAACAGCAGGGCCGCCAGGGTGAGACCGTTCAGGGACAGGAAAAAGAATGTATCCAGAGTCATGCTTGCACCGCTTCCCGTCAGCCTTCGGCAATCGCCTTGAAGGCGCGCGTCTGGTCGGTAAGGGCCTGCTCGGTGGGCAGCCGCTCCATGCTGGAGGCACCGTAGAAGCCGTTACAACCCGGGCAGTGCTTGAGGATGTAACGGGCATCGTCGGGCATGGCGATGGGGCCGCCGTGGCACAGTGCAATCACGTCCGGCCGGACCTCGCGGGCGGCGGCGATCCAGTCGTTGATGGGCTGGATGCAGTCGTCCAGGGTCATGGCCGTCTCCGCGCCGATGCTGCCGCCGGTGGTCAGGCCCAGGTGGCACACGATGATGTCGGCCCCGGCCCGGGTCATGGCAATGGCGTCGTCCTCGCTGAACACGTAGGGCGTGGTGAGCAGATCCATCTCCCGCGCCCTGCTCACCACCTCCACCTCCCGGGCGTAGCTCATGCCGGTCTCCTCCAGGTTGGCCCGGAAGGTGCCGTCGATGAGTCCCACGGTGGGGAAGTTCTGGATGCCGGCAAAGCCCATGGCCTTGAGCTCCGCCAGCAGGTGGTCGGTGATCATGAACGGATCCGTGCCGTTGACACCGGCCAGCACCGGCGTCTCCTTGACCACCGGCAGCACCTCGCGGGCCATCTCCTTGACCACCTCGTTGGCATTGCCGTAGGCCATCAGCCCCGCCAGGGAGCCGCGACCGGCCATGCGGTAACGGCCCGAGTTGTAGATGACGATCAGATCGATGCCGCCGGCCTCCTCGCACTTGGCCGACAGCCCCGTGCCCGCGCCGCCACCAATGATGGGCTGGCCGCGCTTGACCATCGCCTGGAAGTGGCCGACCAGTTTTTCCCTTGTCCACCTGCTCACTGTTGCCTCCTTCACCGGGCCGTCATGACGGCGCGGAAGTGGTCCACCAGAGCCTGCGAGAACTCCGGATCGTTGATGTTATGGGGATACCGGATGAGCTGACGGTCGGCCGTCTGCTGCACCGTCTCCTCCAGTGCCTGGAACAATGCCGCATCGGCTTCCGGGTCGTGGAACGGCTGCCCGGGCGCGTCGATCAGCGACACGCCGCCCTCCGGCAGCAGGAACCGCACCGGGCCGTTGCAGCGATTGAGCTTCTCGCCGATCCACCGTCCCATGCGCGCATTCTCCCCGGGGGTCGTGCGCATGAGCGTGATCTGCGGATTGTGTTCGTAGAAGGTGCGCCCGCTGTATTCGGCGGGGACGGTCTCGGGCGCGCCGAAATTGACCATGTCCAGCGCGCCGCAGGAGCCCACGTAGGGCACGCCGGTGCGCGCGATGGCGTCGAACCGGTCCTCGCCGGCGCTGAAGACACCGCCCATGAACAGGTCACAGACCTCGGTGGTGGTGATATCCAGAACCCCGGCAACCATGCCGCTGTCGGCCAGCTTCTCCATGGACTGGCCGCCGGTGCCGGTGGCGTGGAAGATCAGGCAGTCGTAGTCGGCGGCGAGCACGTCCTTGACGCGGTTCACGCAGTCGGTGGTGACACCGAACATGCTGAGGCCGATGGCCTGCTTGTCGCCGCGGTCCTCGGGAATCCGGTTACTCATCATGCCCGCCAGCGCGTTGGCGGCGTTGCCCAGCACCTGGCGGGAGATGCGATTGATGCCGGCAACATCGGTAACCGAGGGCATCATGGTGATGTCACTGGGGCCAACGTAGGGCGCCACGTTGCCCGAGGCCACCGTGGAGACCAGGACCTTGGGCACGCCCACGTCCAGCTCGCGCATGGCCGGCGCAATCATGGCAGTCCCGCCGGAGCCTCCCATGCCGAGCACACCGCCCAGGTCGGAGCGGGTGGTGATGAAACGCCGCAGCGCCTCGCCCATGGCCGCCACCGCCTGCCCCCGGTCGTTCAGGAACACGGCATCCTGGCCGTCGGGGTGATTGGCAGCCACATCGGCGGCGCGGATATCCGCCTCGCCGCCATCGCCGCGGGTGCCGATATCCACCAGCACCGCCTCCACGCCCGCGGCGCGCAGCAGGCCGCAGGCATAGCGCAGCTCGGCGCTCTTGGTGTCGCAGGTCCCGATAACGTACGCCTTGCGCGTCATGATTCTCCTCCATGCTCCGGGGTCTGGGTCGGCACCCCGCCTGACCTGTGGCAACCTTGGGGCGGCTGTCCACGCAGGCTTGTCATTCTGACCCGAGCTGTTGCACAGGCCATGCCAGTGCCGGGAAACCGGGTTATAACGCCGTTTCCTGGGGCTTCGCACCAAAACAGAACGGGTAACAACGGGTAACACCTACCCGTTGTTACCCACTCCTACTCATAACGGGAAACGACCATGGAAGCAGAACGCGATCGGGACGGATACTTGGTTGCCACACTTGCGGAGGCCGCGGACCTGCACCCGGCCCCGGCCCTGTTCAGCCCGCTCACCGCCGGCCTCGACCCGCACCTGGCCACCATGGCGTGCACCTTACCCATTGGCGACAACAACGGCGCGCTGCTGGCCGCCACCCGGGACGGCACACCACCGGGCGCCTCGACCCTGGCCGCCGTGCTGGCCCACGACCCGTTTCGCCGCCCCGCCGAGCTGCTGGAGCAACTCCGGGCCGCCGGATACCGGGGCATTGCCAACTGGCCAAGCGTCGCCCCGTTGGCCGGGGAGCTGGCCGCCGCGCTGGATCATTCCGGCTTCCGTTTCGAGGAGGAGCTTGCGATGCTCCGGCTGGCCGGGGAGGCCGGCATGGAGACGGCGATCATCGTTCACACCCGGGAACAGATGACCGCGGCACTGGACGCGCGGCCGGGGACGCTGGTGATTACGCCGGGCCTGAGCAGTCCGGATGCGGCACAGCGTGAAAAGCGCGCGGAGGCAGTGCTGGCGATGGCGGCGGAGGCCCGCAGCGCCAGCACCGGTATCGTCCGCATTCACCTGCACCCGGGCTTCGCGGCATTGCAGACGGCACCACGCCCCGAGGGCGTGGGGGCACTGCGGCATTACAACAGATCGTAGCGGCGCATCTTGTTGTAGAGCGTCTTTCGCGCCAGGCCGAGATCCCTGGCCGTTTCCCCCCGCCGGAACCGGTTGCGCTCCAGGGCAGCCAGAATCCAGGCGCGCTCGTCCCTGGGCTCCCGGACCACCGGTTCGGCCACGGTCGCCGCCGGCGCGGCCGCGGTCTCCGCCGGCACATTGCCGCCACCCGTGAACGGAACGGCATCGAGCACGGGCAGGTCCGCGGCGGTCACCGCATCGCCGTCGCACATGATCACCGCCCGCTCCAGCACGTTGCGCAGCTCCCGCACGTTGCCGGGCCAGGTGTGGCGCATCAGCGCGCGGTAGGCGGAGGCATCCATCTGCTGGACGCGCGGATTCATCTCTTCGGCGATGGTGGGCAGCAGATGGCGCACCAGCAGTGGAATATCCTCGATCCGGTCGCGCAGGGACGGCAGCGTGATCTCCACGGCATTCAACCGGTACAGCAGATCCTCGCGGAACGCGCCCTCCGCCACCATGCGCCGCAGCGGCTGATTGGTGGCACACAGGATGCGCGCGCGGGTCTTGCGCGGCGTGTTGGTGCCCAGGCGCTCGAAGGAGCCATCCTCGAGCACCCGCAACAGCTTCGCCTGCAGCGGCAGAGCCAGATCGCCGATTTCGTCCAGCAGCAGCGTGGTGTTGCTGGCCTGCTCGAAGCGACCCACGCGGGCCTTGACCGCGCCGGTGAAAGCGCCTGCCTCGTGCCCGAACAGCTCGCTCTCCAGCAGCTCCCGCGGAATGGCGGCGCAGTTCACCGCCACCATGCGCTGGTCCCGGCGACTGCTGGCGGCATGAACGGCGCGCGCCACCAGCTCCTTGCCGGTGCCGTTCTCGCCGGAGATCAGCACGGACAGTTCGCTGTCCGCGACCTTGCGGATCATCTGCACCACCGATGTGATCGCGGCGGAGCGGCCGATGAGCCCGAATTCGTGCCCCTCGCCCAGCCACTCGCTCTTGAGGCTGTGAATGCGTTTCTGCAGTGTCGCCACCG
Source organism: Aquisalimonas asiatica (assembly GCF_900110585.1). Taxonomy (NCBI): domain Bacteria; kingdom Pseudomonadati; phylum Pseudomonadota; class Gammaproteobacteria; order Chromatiales; family Ectothiorhodospiraceae; genus Aquisalimonas; species Aquisalimonas asiatica. The sequence continues at coordinate 29,499 of NZ_FOEG01000013.1, forward strand.
CCTTGTAGGCGGATGTGGTCTCGGCAACGGCCGTCTCCAGGGGAATGCGGTCGATGGTGGAGCCACCGATATAGCCAGCGGCGCCGGAGGCCTCCGCCACCTGCTGGGCCTCCTCCGGCGTGGTGATCGGCCCGCCCTCCACGGCGCAGCGCACCCGCGGGCGTCGGCGACGCACCGCCTCGAACACCTGGCGCGCGTGCTCGCCCGCATCCTCCAGGGTGTAGCGGCTTGGCACCCCGGCCATGCCACCGGCATTCCAGCCGTAGTTGATGCACACCACGTCCACGCCGGCATCGGCCATGAGCACGGCCTCCTCCTGCTGGCGCACGTAACCGCACGTCTGCAGCCCCTGGTTGCGGGCCACCTGCATGAGCATGACCTCACGGCCGAAGCCGCCGCCGCCATACTCCAGGTTCTCGCGCATGGCGCCGTCGAAGTGGACCGCCGTGGGGAAGTTGCAGATGCCGTCGAAGCCGGCCGCCTTCACGTCCGCCACCAGCGCCTCCAGATCAACGCGGGGATCGAAGGCGCAGGCGCCGAAGAACACCGGCAGGTCGACCCGGCCGAGAATCTCGGCGCGGGCGAACTCCAGTACCGCGCGATTGTTATCCGCAACCGGGAGCATGCAGGAGATGGACGGGGCGCCCATGACGCGCAGGCGCCCGGCGTGCAGCGCCAGGAGGAAGTCGGCACCGCCATGGGCGGCCGCCCGGGCGGTCATGCCGGCACCAATGGCCGCACCGACAAGAAAGGTCCGCTTTTCAGATGTGAGCTGCCGTGCCATGTCGGGTGATCCGTCGCCATCAGGGGTTACACCCCACCAACATGTATCACCTGCAGGCGAGACTGGGAAGGTCTCCGCGATGACCGACGGCCTGATCGACGAACAGCGCCTTGGCCGGTGAAAGCCGGTCCGTCACGCCCAGGCCGGCATTGCGCAGCAGTGAACGCCAGGGATCATCGTTGCTGAACAACCAGTGAAAACCGTCCATGGCCGACTGCATGAGCAGGTTATCGCCCCGGCGCCAGCGGGCGTAGCGGCGCAGCACGCCGTAGCCCGCGGGGTCGCGCCCCCGCTCCCGCGCCGCCGCCATCACGTCCACCAGCGCGGCGGCATCGAGAAAACCGAGGTTGACGCCCTGCCCGGCAAGGGGGTGGATGACGTGGGCGGCGTCGCCAACAAGGGCGACCCGCGGGGCCACGTAGGATTCCGCATGCAGCCGGCGCAGCGGGAACGCGGCACGGTCGACACTGGCCGTCACCTGACCCAGCACTGCCTCCGAGGCAGCGGTCATGGCGGTATTGAATTCCTTGTCGGAGAGAGCCTGGAGCTCGGTGGCACGGGCATTCTCCGCCGACCAGACAATGGAGCAGCGGCCATCCACCAGGGGCAGCAGCGCCAGCGGGCCTTCCGGGAGAAACCGCTGCCGCGCCACGGCGCCGTGATGCTGCTCGGTGGTGATGGTGGCGACAATCCCGCGCTGGCCGTAATCCCGCTCGCGCACCGGGATACCGGCGTGCTCCCGGACCATGGAGCTGGCGCCGTCCGCCCCCACCAACAGGCCGCCGCGCAGCCGGCGGCCGTCTTCAAGCCGCACGGTCACTGCGTCGTCACCCGTGTGCAGGTCGTCCACGGCGACGGGGCAATACAACGCGACCCCGGCACGCCGGCCCACGGCCTCGCGCAGCGCATCCTGAATCAGCGTGTTCTCGACGATGTGGCCGAGCCACGCCTCGCCGCGGTCCGCGGCGTGGAAGGTCACACCGGGGTGACCGGCGGCGTCCCAGGCGCGGATCGCTTCAAACGGGCTGGCACGCCGGCCGACGATAGCATCCCAGGCGCCGAGACGATCCAGAATCCGGCGCGACGTGTGGGTGATCGCCGAGACCCGGTTGCTGGTGTGCGCCTCATCCCACGGCGGCGGCTGTCTCGCCTCGACCACGGCAACGGTAAAGCCGGTGTCGGCCAGGCCGGCGGCCAGTGTCAGCCCCACCATGCCGCCGCCGATGATGATGACGTCCGTGCGCTGCTCAGCCATGCTGCGACTCCAGCGACAGCCCGCGGGCGAGCCGGGGCAGCCGGCTGCCCCGGCCCATGGCCTGACGGACCAGCCCGTCACGCGCCCCGGGCAACAACTCCATGCCCACCAGCCCGAGATTGCGGGCCAGCCGCAGCCCCGGGAGGCGGTTCGAGAACAACCGCACCAGCCCGTCGGTCATGGCGGTGACGCGGCGGTGATCGCTTTCGCGGGCGTCGGCGTAGCCCTGCAGCAACGCTGGCGCCCCGGGGTCTTCGCCGCGCCGCCCGGCGCCGTGCAACCGCTCCGCCAGTTCGGCCACATCGCGCAGGGCCAGGTTGAACCCCTGCCCGGCCACCGGATGCAGCGTGCGCGCGGCATTGCCGATGAGCACGCTGCGGCCGGCCACGCGCCGGGCACTGCGGCTCAACCCCAGGGGATAGGCCACGCGCCGGCCCACCCGCAGAAACCGCCCGAGACGGTAGCCGAACGCCTCCTGCAGGGCAGCGAGAAAGTCCGCATCGCCCAGGGCGGCCAGCGCTTCGGCCCGTTGCGGCGACACCGTCCAGACCAGCGAACAGTGCCCTCCAGCCAGCGGCAGCAGCGCCAGCGGCCCCTCCGGCGTGAACCGCTCGAACGCGCGACCGTCAGGGGACCGGGCCGGTGTCACGTTCGCCACCACGCCCACCTGGTCGTAATCGGTCTCGCGCAGGTCGATGCCCAGGCGCTCCCGCAGCGCCGAGCGCGTGCCGTCGGCCGCCACCACGACGCGTGCAGCCAGGTCCGTGCCGTCGTCCAGGGTCAGGTGCACGGCATCGGGCCCCGGTTCCGCCGACTCGACCCGGGCGGTCACGGACTGCACCGCATCCGGCTGCGCCGCCAGCCGCTCCCGCAGCACCCGGCCCAGCACACGGTTGGGCACCACGTGCCCCAGGGCGTCCAGCCCCTCCTGCTCCGCCTGCATGCGGGTAACGCCGAACCCGCCCCGGTCGGAGACGTGGATGGTGCGGATCGGCGCCGCCTCACCGCTGATGGCCGGCCACAGCTCCAGCGCCTCGAGAATCCTGCGGCTGGTGGGCGACAGGGCCGTGCTGCGGTCGTCGTAGCTGGGCTGCTCCGGGGCCGTGGCGGTTACCGGGTCGACCACGCGCACCTGCAGCCCGCTGCCGCCCAGGGCAATGGCCAGGCTGGCGCCCACCAGGCCGCCCCCGACGATCACCACATCCGCTGTTGCCGCCGCCACCGCGCTCACTCCCCCGCCATGGCGGCTTCCACGTCGGCGACGGTCTTGGGCACGCCGGCGCTGAGAATGTCGTGGCCCGTGGCCGTCACGGCCACATCGTCCTCGATGCGCACGCCGATGTTATGCCAGCACGGGTCCACCTCGGGGATGTTGTCGGCGATATACAGGCCCGGCTCCACGGTGACCACCATGCCCGGCTCCAGCAATCGCCATTCGCCATCGATGCGGTAATCGCCCACGTCGTGCGTGTCCATGCCCAGCCAGTGGCCGGTCCGGTGCATGAAGAAGGGCCGGTACGCCTCATCGGCAATGAGCTGATCCACGTCACCGTGCAGCAGCTCCAGGTCCACCAGCCCCTGCACCAGCACGTGCAGCGCCGCCTCGTGGGGCATATTCCAGTGGTTGCCGGGCTGCACGGCGGCGATGGCCGCCTCCTGGGCCGCCAGCACGATCTCGTAGACGGCCCGCTGCTCCGGGGTGAAGCGGCCGTTCACCGGGAAGGTCCGGGTGATGTCAGAGGCGTAGCAGTCCAGCTCCACGCCCGCATCGATCAGCACCAGGTCGCCGTCGCGAAGGGTGGCGTTGTTCTCGATGTAGTGCAGGATGCAGCCGTTGCGGCCACCACCGACGATGGGCGGATACGCCTGCCAGCCGTTGTTGCGGCGGAAGATGTGCTGGAACTCCGCCTCCAGGGCGTATTCCGGCATCTCCGGGCGGCACACGGCCATGGCGCGGCGATGGGCCTCGGCCGAGACCTGTGCCGCTGCACGCATCTGCTCCAGCTCCGCCGGACTCTTGATCAGCCGCATCTCGTGGAGGAGGTGCTCCAGCGCCACGAACTCGCCGGGGGTGCGCGCGCCGGCACGGGCGCGGGTGCGGACCTGATTCACCCAGCCGAGAATGGCGTGATCGAAGTCGGGATTCAGCCCCATGGTGCAGTAGAGGCGATGCTTGTCCTCGAGCATCCCCGGGAGGATCTCGTCGATGTCATCGATGGGAAAGGCGTCGTTGGCGCCATAGCGCTCGCAGGCACCGTCCTGACCGGCGCGCGGCCCGTCCCATACTTCCTTTTCCGGATCACGCTCGCGGCAGAACAGCACGAATTCACCATGCTCCCGCCCGGGGATCAGCACCAGCACCGCGTCGGGCTCCGGGAAGCCGGAGAGGTAGTGAAAGTCGCTGTCCTGACGGTAGGGATGGACCACATCCCGGTTGCGCGGCCGCTCGGGGGCTGCGGCCACCACCGCCACCGCGTTGTCACCCATGAGGTTCATGAGCTCGCGGCGCCGGCGGGCGTATTCCTGCTGATCCATGGGGCCTCCGTGATTGCGGAGCAAGTGTCGATGAGTGGGTCAGTGGGTCCGCTGGCTGCCCTGATCGGCGCCCGGCACCGGCACGGGTTTGTCGCGTTTGCGCGGCTGCAGGTGCTCCCGCACCAGCAGGGCCCCGGTGCGCACGAACTCCAGGAGCTCCTCGTAAGCCGCCTCGTCCGCCTCGCCGCCCTCGTCGCTCACGGCGTGGCTGACCTCGCCCAGGTGGCCGATGATCTCCGCCACCTCCTTCGGCAGCTTGCTCTCCTCCGGCAACCCGCCGACGCCGAGGCCGTAGATGAACCCGTGCGCCCAGCCGCCAAGGCTCTCGGCACGTCGATCCACGGGCGCGGATCCGTCGGGCAGCATCAGCTGGAACTCCAGGTTGCTGTCATCCATGCCCTGCTGGGTGGCGCCGTACAGGGTGGCAAGGCCTTCCAGGCAGCGCCGGGCCGGATCGCCCTTCGGCTCGGTGCCGGCGAGGACCTGGGCGATCCACTGGGCCGCTTCCACCTGCGCGGAGGCGCTGAGCATCCCCGCAAGCAGGCCGTGGGCCTCGGCAGCACCGATCTCGGCGTCCACCTCGGCGAGGGCTTCATTGAGGGCGTCGTAATCGGGTAGAGAGTCAGTCATGGCGCGGACATATCCAAGGCCGTACAAAATCGCTATCCTACCACGACATACAAGGCATCGCGGGCCGCTGCAGGCATGAGTGAATCGTCCCCGAAGGCACTGCGCAGGGAGCTCGACCGGCTGGAACGCCAGGTGGACTCGCTGGTGCGCTACTGTGCCCGTCTCGAAGAAGAAAACCGGGTGCTGCGCCAGTCCCAGGATTCGCTGAACGCGGAGCGTGCCAGCCTGCTCGAGAAGAACGAGATGGCCCGCTCCAAGATCGAATCCATGATCAGCCGCCTCAAGGCCATGGAGCACCACTGACATGCGCGATGACATCGAACCGGTCCGGGTCACCATTCTCGACAAGGAATACATGGTGGCCTGCCCCCCGGACGAGAAAGAGGGCCTGCTGAGTTCGGCCCACATGCTGGATCGGCGCATGCGCGAGGTGCGCGACGCCGGGCGCATCCAGGGAGCGGACCGCATCGCCGTGATGGCGGCGCTGAATCTCACCCACGAGCTGCTCCAGGCGCAGAACGACCAGCGCGAGACCGCATCCCTGGTCGAGGAGCGCGTGCGCGCCATGGAGAAGCGCATCAATCAGGTGCTGCCGGAGTCCTGAACCGGGCACCGCCCATCTGTCCTGGCGGGGATTCTGCAGTACTCCCCTTGCAGTCCCGGCGCCGAGCCCCCACCATGGCACTGGACACCCCCTGCGGCGTTCGACAGCGGTCACAGCTATTCCTTGACCCTCAATTGAATCGCCAGGGGAACTGACGTGGCGGTATCCGGTGCGCATGTCCGCCCCGTGCGGAAAGCCTAAGGCCCCGCTCGTCCTCCCCACCTGAACCTCAGGGTTCAAGGGGCGATACCGCACGGCGCCAGCGGGGGGTGTCCCTTTCCTTGCCAACCCCGGTATCCTGTGCGGCTTCCCCGAAGCCACGGCTGGAGCCCCGATGCAATACTGGCTGATGAAATCCGAACCGGATGTCTTCGGTATCGACGACCTCGCCGACTGCCCGAACCAGACCGACCACTGGGATGGCGTGCGCAACTACCAGGCGCGCAACATGATGCGCGACCAGATGCAGCAGGGCGACCAGGTCCTGTTCTACCACTCGAATACCAAGGTCCCGGGCGTCGTGGGCATCGCCGAGGTGGTACGCGAAGGCTACCCCGACCACACGGCGTTCGACCCGGAAGACCCCCACTACGACCCGAAAAGCGATCCCGACAACCCGCGCTGGTACATGGTGGACATCCGGTTCGTGCGCAAACTGGACCGCACCATCAGCCTCACCGAGCTCAAGGAACTCAAGGATCGCCCCGAAATGGCCGATATGCCTCTGGTGCGCAAGGGCAACCGCCTGTCGGTCATGCCGGTCACGCCGGAGCAGTGGCAGTTCATTCTCGGGCTCGAATGACCTTCCGCCCATCGGGTGAATACGACGGGAACGCCATTCCGTGACTCCCGTCCCGGATCACGACCTGCGGCAAACGCATACTCTCGCGGGACGCCCCGGAGTGGCCGCCGCACCGATCGTGGAGATCGGCATCAAGGGATGAACGCAGTGAGCGACACACACGCAGCAGAACACGGCCTTGCGCCGACCGATCACCGGATCGTGCTGGCAATCGCCAGCGTGATCGCCGTCACGGCTGCACTGGCGCTCGCCTGGCAGCACCTGCGTGACCTGGAGGCGCCATCCCGTGGTGCCGAGGCGTTGGCCTTCGACATGACCATGGCGCCGGTGGAGGCCGACTCCGCGGCCGGGCTGGCCGACACGCTCGACGCGATGGACTTCCCGTGGCCTCCCGAAGGGCCCGTGCCACGCATCCAGGTGGAGCACTTCCCGGATGACATGGCCGAGCTGGATGCAGACACGCGCAAGACGGTGTTCTTCCGGGCTCTGCTGCCGCTGGTGTTGTACGAGAATGCAGCGCTGAGCCACCACCGGGACAATGCCGGGACGCTGCTGCAGGGGGGCACGCCGCCGGAACCGGGCAGTGACGAGCGGGCCTACCTGGGCCAGCTCAAGGACCGCTTCCGGGTCGACGGCGACCTGGACGACGCCGCCGTTCGCCAGCAACTGCTGCGGCGGGTGGACGCGGTGCCGGCGTCCCTGGCGCTGGCGCAGGCGGCCAACGAGAGCGGCTGGGGCACCTCGCGGTTCACGCTCGAGGCCAACAACCTGTTCGGCGAGTGGACGTGGAACGAGGACCAGGGGCTGCTGCCCCAGCAGCGCGCGGAAGGCGCCACGCATTTCGTACGCATCTTCCCCGACCTGCACGGGTCGGTGCGCTCGTACATCCACAACATCAACGTCGGGCACGCCTACGGGGAGTTGCGACAGCAGCGGGCAAACCTGCGCGAGCAGGGTGAGCCGCTGGACGGGATCATTCTGGCGGAAGGGCTGATCCGCTACTCGGAGCGGGGTCAGGCCTACGTCGATGAGGTGCGCGCCATGATCCGACAGAACGGGCTGCACCAGCTGCCGGATCTGGAGCTTGCGGACGACACACCGTGAACGCGGTTGTCACCGGCAAATGACATGTCACCAAAAACCAACAATTTGAACAGCTTGGCGGACAAAGTCATTTGTGTTTATAAGGTACCTGCTATAAGGTAACAGTCATTGTGCGCGAGGGGCCTCATCGCTCATCGCGGATGCAGGGGGATAAGACGTTGGGGCATCGTCAGAATCAGTGGCTTGTGTATGAGGGCTCCTCGCCCAGACGCGGCCTGAAATGGTGGCTCCGCCCGATTCCGTTGGCCATTGGCGCGGTGGGTGTGAGCCTGATCACCACGGGCATGATCGGCTTCGGGAGTGGCGGTTCCGGTTCGGGAGCGTCCGGCGACACGGTGGCCGTGGAGCTGGGCATGCCGGGCACCCGGGTTGGCGACATGGTCGCGCAGCGGGCCCGCGGTAACGGCAGCCGCACCACCGCCGCCACCATGGACGACAGCCCGGCGGCAGTCTCCGATAACGGGGCGCCCGCGGATTCCGGCCCGTTGCGTGCCGCCAATGCCACGGCAGCCGACATGGATTCGGGCTGGGCCAACTACATCAACGCCAGCACCGGCAGCACCGACGCCAGCGACGATACCGCCGGGAGCGCGGCGGAGGCCGAAGCCGACCTGGAGGAACTGGCCGCGCCCCACGAAGGGCCGGAATGGGAGACCATCGAAGTCCGCTCCGGCGACTCCCTGGCCGCGATCTTCAGCCGCGCCGGCCTGTCCGCCGGCGAGCTTCACCGGCTCATCAACACCGACGACCGCACCGCGCAGCTCCAGCGCATCTACCCCGGTGACGAAATCCACTTCCACGTCGAAAGCGACGCCCTGCAGGGGCTGCGCTACGACATCGACGATGCCGACACGCTGGTCGTCGCCCGGGGTGACGACGGCTTTGACGTCAGCATCGAGAGCCGCGCCATCGAGACCCGGGTCAAGCACGCCAGCGGCACGGTCAACAGCTCCCTGTTCGTCGCCGGCCAGGACGCCGGGCTCAGCCACGGTCAGATCATGCGGCTGATGAACATCTTCAAGTGGCAGGTGGACTTCGGCCGGGACGTGCGCTCCGGCGACATGTTCTCGGTGGCGTACGAGTCCTACTACATCGACGACGAGCACGTGCGCGACGGCCCCATTCTCGCCGCCCGCTACGTCAACCGCGGCAACGCCATCGACGCCGTGCGCTACGAGGATCCGGACGGCAACCGCGGCTTCTACAACCCCGAAGGTGAAAACCTGCGCAAGGCGTTCATCCGCCGCCCGGTCGGCGATGCGCGCATCAGCTCCGGCTTCAACCCCAACCGCAAGCACCCGGTACTCGGGGTTCGCCGCCCGCACCTGGGCACCGACTTCGCCGCGCCGTCGGGCACGCCGATCCGCGCCGCCGGTGCCGGACGCGTGGTCCACGCCTCACGCAAGGGCGGCTACGGCCGCACGGTGATCATCGAGCACGCCGGCCGCTACCGCACGCTGTATGCGCACATGTCCGGCTACGCCAGCGGCATCAGCGTCGGCACCCGCGTGGAGCAGGGGCAGACCATCGGCTATGTCGGTGCCTCCGGGCTGGTCACCGGCGCGCATCTCCATTACGAGTTCATCAAGGACGGCGTCCACCGCAACCCCATGCGGGTGGATCTGCCCAGCGGCGACCCGGTTGCCAGCGAGCACATGGATGATTTCATCGCCCGCGCCGCCCCCCTGGTGGCACAGCTCGATGACATGCACGAGGAGCAGGAACAGCAGCTGGCGATGCGGGACGAGGAATGACCCTCTCGGGACGCGCCGCCCTGGTGCTGCTGGGGCTGGTGATCGTGCTCTGGGGGCTGAACTGGCCGGTGATGAAGGTCGGCCTCGAGTACATTCCGCCCCTGCTGTTTACCAGCATCCGCATGGTGCTCGGGTGCCTGTGCATGGTGTTCGCCGCCGCCGTCATGGGACAACTGCGCCGCCCCTACCGCGATGAGTGGACACTGGTCCTGAGCGTAGGGCTGATTCAGATGGCGCTGTTTCTCGGCCTGGTAACCATCGCCCTGCAGTACGTGCCTGCCGGCCGCTCCTCCATTCTCGCCTACACCACCTCGCTGTGGGTTCTGCCCATCGCCGCCATGACACTGGGCGAAACCCTTACCCGCCCGCGCCTGGCGGGATTCGCCCTGGGCATCGGCGGGGTCGCGGTGATGTTCAACCCGTTCGGTTTCGACTGGACCAACCCCGCGGTGGTCATCGGCAACGGCCTGCTGCTGCTCGCCGCCCTGTGCTGGGCCCTGCTGATCGTCTACGTGCGCGCCCAGCGTAACCAGGGTCCGCCGCTGACGCTGGCGCCGTGGCAGTTCGGTATCGCCGCGATCGTCCTGCTGCCCATTGCGCTGCTCGTCGAAGACGCCAGCACCGTGACGTGGTCGGATCCGGTCCTGCTGGGTGTTCTCTTCTACAACGGCCCGCTGGCCACGGCGTTCCCGTTCTGGGCGATCATCACCATCACCCGGGCACTGCCGGCGGTCACCACCTCCATCGGCAGCCTCGGCGTACCGGCGTTCGGCGTGGCGGCATCGGCCGTGCTGCTCGGTGAGGCGCTCACCGGCACCAACATCGTCGGGCTGCTGCTCATCGGTGCCGGTGTTGCAACGGTCACGCTGTCGGACCGCAACAGACGAAACGAACCCGACTCCGATTCCACGGTCTCAACAGAGAACCGGACGTTCTGACAGCGCATGGGGCGCTTCGGGTAACCGGTGTTACGAGGGCATGAGTCCATGGTCAGGATTGCTCTTCTGGGTCTGGCATGTCTGGGGCTGCTGCTGACCGCCTGCAGCACCACCCGGGACTCCATCCCGGACCCCGGTCGTGGCGCACCGACAATCAGCGATGTGCGCGCATCACCGGATCGGCACCAGGGCGAGACGATCCGCTGGGGCGGGTCCATCGCCGGCGTGGAGAACCGGCAGGACGTCACGCTGGTGGAGGTGGTGGGCCGCCCGCTGGACCGGAGCGGCCGGCCGCGCAGCGGCGACTCCAGTGAGGGGCGGTTTCTCGCGGTGATCGACGGCTTTCTCGATCCGGCGGTCTACGAGGAGGGCCGCCGCATCACCGTCAGCGGCACCGTGGACGGGGACGTGACCCGGGCCGTGGGCGAGCATGACTACCGCTACGTGCAGGTGCGTGCCACCGGGCATCACCTGTGGCCCGAGCCCCGGCCCGACCCCTACGCCCACGACCCCCGCTATTACCCGGGCCCCTACTACGGCCCCCGTTACGGGCCCTGGTACGACCCCTGGTATGATCCGTGGTACCCCCATCGCCGCGGTTTCCGATAGTGACTGTCAAGGTGAGGACGCCCATGCGCCGTACAGCGATGAAAACGCTCCCCGTGATCGCCGCCACGCTGCTGCTCACGGCCTGCGCCACCGGGCCGCAGTTCGACACCGACGGGGTCAACCGCGACCTGCAACCCAGGCAGGCAGCTTCCGATCAGGCACGTGACGAGCAGGTCCTCTGGGGCGGCACCATTCTGTCCGTGAAACCCCAGCAGGACACCACCCAGATTGAAGTCCTCGCGTACCCGCTGGACCGCGGCCACCAGCCGCGGATCGATCGCTCCTCCCAGGGGCGGTTCCTGATCATCGCCGACGGCTACCTGGAGCCCGCCGACTACGCCGAGGGGCGCCAGATCACGGTGCGCGGCCCGCTCGACGACGCCCGCACGGCCACCATCGGCGAGGCGGACTACACCTACGCGGTGGTGCGCGCCGACGACCTCCACCTGTGGCCCCGCCAGTCCAGCGGCCAGGCGCGTCAGGAGCCGCGCGTGAACTTCGGGATCGGCATCGGCATCATGCGGTGAGGGGCGTCTGCTATCATCCGGCCCCACATTCACTACCCTGACAAGACCCCATGGCCGATACCCTGACTCAACGGATTGCCGAGGAACTCGGCGTGCGCACCAACCAGGTCGACGCCGCCGTGCAACTGCTGGACGACGGCGCCACCGTGCCGTTCGTCGCCCGCTACCGCAAGGAGGCCACCGGCGGCCTGGACGACACCCAGCTGCGCCAGCTGGAAGAACGCCTGGGCTACCTGCGCGAGCTGGACGAGCGCCGCGACACCATCATCACCACCATCCGCGAGCAGGGGCAGCTCACCGACAGCCTGCACCAGGCCCTGCAGGCCGCCGACACCAAGCAGCGGCTGGAAGACCTCTACCTGCCCTACAAGAAAAAGCGCCGCACCAAGGGCCAGATCGCCCGCGAGGCCGGCCTGGAACCGTTGGCGCGGGCGCTGGTCAGCGACCCCTCCGTGGACCCGCAGGTCCGCGCCGCCGATTACGTCAACGCCGATGCCGGCGTGGCGGACGCTGACGCCGCCCTGGAGGGCGCCCGCGCCATCCTCGCCGAGGAAGCCGCCGAGGACCCGGACCTGGTCGCCGGGCTGCGCGAACACGCCTGGAACAAGGGCGTGCTGGTCTCCGAGGTCGCTCCCGGCCAGGAAGAGGTCGGCGCCAAGTTCAGCGACTACTTCGACTACCGGGAACCGCTCCGGGCCGTGCCCTCCCACCGGGCCCTGGCCCTGCTGCGCGGGCGCAAGGAGCGCATCCTGCGCCTCGCCATCGAGATCGACGGCGACCAGCCCGGCCCCTGCCACGACCGGGTCGCCGGCTATTACGGTTTCCGCCACCAGGGGCGCCCGGGGGACGACTGGCTGCAGGCACTGGTGCGCCACACCTGGCGGGTCAAGCTCTACACCCGCCTGGAGACGGACCTCATCGGCAGCCTGCGCGAGCGCGCCGAGACCGAGGCCATCCAGGTGTTCGGCCGCAACCTGCACGATCTGCTGCTGGCGCCGCCGGCGGGCAGCCGCTGCGTCATGGGCATCGACCCGGGCATCCGCACCGGCTGCAAGGTGGTGGTGGTGTCATCCACCGGCAAACTGCTGGACACCGCCACCATCTACCCCCTGCCACCGAAGAACGCCTGGGACCAGAGCATCCACACCCTGGCCCAGCTCATGGAGCGCCACGGCGTGGACATGGTGGCCGTGGGCAACGGCACCGGCTCCCGCGAGACCGAGCGGCTGGCGAAAGAGGTGGGCAAGCGTCACACCGAGCTGCGCGCCCAGGTGGTGATGGTCTCCGAGGCCGGCGCCTCGGTGTACTCCGCCTCGGAAGTGGCAGCGAAGGAGTTCCCGGAGCTGGACGTGAGCCTGCGCGGCGCCGTGTCCATCGCCCGCCGCCTGCAGGATCCGCTGGCGGAGCTGGTGAAGATCGACCCGAAGTCCATCGGCGTGGGGCAGTACCAGCACGACGTCAGCCAGACCCAGCTCGCCCGCACCCTGGATGCGGTGGTGGAAGACTGCGTCAACGCCGTGGGCGTGGACGTGAACACCGCCTCCGCACCGCTACTGGCCCGCGTCTCCGGGCTCAACACCACCCTGGCCGAGAACGTGGTGGCCCACCGGGACGCCAACGGCGCCTTCCCGGACCGCAAGGCCCTGCGCAAGGTGCCGCGCCTGGGTGACAAGACCTTCGAGCAGGCCGCCGGCTTTCTGCGCATCAACGGCGGCCCGCAACCCCTGGACCGCTCCGCCGTGCACCCGGAGGCCTACCCGCTGGTGGAGCGCATTCTCAAGGCCAACGGCCGCAGCCTGGACGACACCATCGGCGACAGCGCCTTCCTGGGCAAGCTGCGCCCGGCCGATTACGCCGACGAGCAGTTCGGCGAACCCACCGTGCGGGACATCCTCGCCGAGCTGGACAAGCCGGGCCGCGACCCGCGCCCGGAGTTCGTCACCGCCAACCTGCGCGACGACGTGGAAACCCTGGCGGACCTCAGGCCCGGCATGCAGCTGGAGGGGACCGTGAGCAACGTCACCAACTTCGGCGCCTTCGTGGACCTGGGCGTCCACCAGGACGGCCTGGTACACATCTCCGCCATGAGCACGCAGTTCATCCGCGATCCCCGCGAAGTGGTCAAGCCCGGCGACGTGGTGAAGATCAAGGTGCTCAGCGTGGACGAGCGGCGCAAGCGCATCGCACTCACCATGCGCCTGGACGACCCCCTGCCCGGTGACGAGCCGGCGGACAAGGCGCCGGCGAAGAAAGGCGGCGGCAAGGGCAAGCCACAACCGAAGGCCCAGGAGAAACCCGCCGAAGGCAGCCTCGCCGACGCGTTCCGGGCGGCGCAGAAGAAGTAGCGGCAGCGTGTCGGCGCGAAGTCGGGGCTGAAGCCCCTCCCACAAGAGCACCCTGGCAAGCCCCCGCGGTGGGGGCAACTTCAGTCGCGACGGCGACAACGTCCCGCTACTGCCCTGTGGGAGCGACTTCAGTCGCGACAGATCAACTCAGGAACAACGCATACGCCGGGTTGTCGGTCTCTTCCTCGTACCGGTAGCCGATGCCGTCCAGGAACTGATCGAACCGCTCGGCGTGCTCCGGCGGCACCTGGATGCCCACGAACACGCGCCCGTAGGCCGCGCCGTGGTTGCGGTAGTGGAACATGCTGATGTTGAACCGCCGCCCGAGCTGGTTGAGGAACTGCATCAGCGCCCCGGGCCGCTCCGGAAACTCGAACCGGAACACCCGCTCGTGCTCCACCAGATGCCCGTGGCCGCCCACCATGTGGCGCAGGTGGACCTTGGCCATCTCGTTATCGGTGAGATCCAGCACCGGATAGTCGTTCTCCTCCAGGTGGGCGACCAGGTCGTCCTTCTCGTGCAGGCCATCCTGCAGGCCCAGCCCCACGAACACGTGTGCCTGCCGGGGGTCGGAGAAACGGTAGTTGAACTCGGTGACCTGGCGCTTGCCGATGGCTTGGCAGAACTGCCGGAAACTGCCCGGCCGCTCGGGAATGGTCACCGCCAGCACCGCCTCCCGGTGCTCGCCCACCTCGGCGCGCTCGGCCACGTGACCGAGCCGGCTGAAGTTCATGTTCGCGCCGCTGTTGATGGCCACCAGGCTCTCGCCCTCGACGCCGGTGGTCTCCACGTACTTCTTCAGGCCGGCCACCGCCAGCGCCCCGGCCGGCTCGTTGATGGTGCGGGTATCATCGAAGATGTCGCGGATGCCGGCGCAGATCTCGTCGGTGGTCACCAGCACCACGTCGTCGATGTGCTTGCGCAGCACGCGGAAGGTCTCCTTGCCGATCTGGCGCACGGCCACGCCGTCGGCGAACAGCCCCACCTGTTCGAGCTGCACCCGCTTGTTGGCCTTGAGCGCCGCGTGCAGCGTGGGTGCGTCTTCCGGCTCCACGCCGATCACCTTCACGTCCGGGCGCAGCTGCTTCACATAGGTGGCAACCCCCGCCGCCAGCCCGCCGCCACCCACGGGCACGAAGATGGCGTGCAGCTTCTGCGGGTGCTGGTGCAGGATCTCCATGCCCACGGTGCCCTGACCGGCGATGATGTCCGGCGCGTCGTAGGGCGGAATCCAGGTCATGCCGCGCTCATCCATGAGTTTGGTGGCGTGGGCGGCGGCCTCGTCGTAGCTGTCGCCATGGAGGATGACCTTGCCACCCAGGCGCCGGGCCGCGTTCACCTTGATGCTCGGCGTGGTGCGCGGCATGACGATCACGCCCTTGATGCCCAGCTTCCGCGACGCCAGCGCCACGCCCTGGGCGTGGTTGCCGGCGGAGGCGCAGATCACCCCCTTGGCCTTGGCCTCGTCCGGCAGCCGGGAGATCATGTTGTAGGCCCCACGCAGCTTGAACGAGAACACCGGCTGCAGGTCCTCGCGCTTCATGAGCACGCGGTTGTTGAGCCGCCCGGAGAGCGTCGGCGCATGATCCAGCGGCGAGTTGATCGCCACGTCGTAAACGCAGGCAGTCAGAATGCGTTCCAGATAGGCCTGGGTCATCGGGTATCCATTATTGCAGCGCGTGTGTGCGTGGACGGTGGGTTGGCATTGGTCGCGGCTTGCGCCGCTCCTACACAGTCGTGTCAAGGCCTGTAGGAGCGGCGCAAGTCGCGACCAATAACAACGCCTGGCCGCATAAGCGTAGGGTGGACCTTCAGGTCCACCGAGAAAAACCGCGCTCAGTCTACCCCCCGCGCCCACCGCAGCAAAAGCCACCACCCTCCTGAACACCCCGCCGCCCGTGTCATACTATCGGTTTGACCAGATGACGGAGCCAGACCATGTCCGCAGATGCAGGCAAGCGCCAGGCCGCCGAGGCGGCGATGACGTACATCGACAACGGCAGCATCATCGGCGTGGGCACCGGCTCGACGGTCAACGTGTTCATCGAATGCCTGGCCCGCGACCCGGGTCGCATCCGCGCGGCGGTGTCCAGCTCCGAGGCATCCACCCGGCTGCTGGAGGATGCCGGCATCGAGGTCATGGACCTCAACCACGCCGGCCCGCTGGATCTCTACGTGGACGGCGCCGACGAGTCCAACCGCCACCTGTCGCTGATCAAGGGGGGTGGTGGCGCGCTCACGCGGGAGAAAATCATCGCCGGCGCCAGCCGCCGGTTCGTGTGCATCGCCGACGACAGCAAGCTGGTGGGCACCCTGGGCGCCTTCCCGCTGCCGGTGGAGGTGATCCCCATGGCGCGCAGCTTCGTGGCCCGGGAGATCGTCAAACGCATCGGCGGCCAGCCGGAGCTGCGGGAACGGTTCACCACCGACAACGGCAACGTCATCCTGGACGTGCGCAACCTGGAGATCGCCGAGCCGGTGAAGTTCGAGCGCACCCTCAACGACATCCCCGGCGTGGTCACCAACGGCCTGTTCGCCCTCCGCGGCGCGGACGTGCTCCTGCTCGGTGGAGCGGACGGGGTGCAGACGCTGGAAGCGTGACAGAGCGGTGGGAGCGCCTTCGTGTCGGACCTGAAGGTCCGACCTACGGGGGCTACGGGGGCCGGAACCCGCCCATCACGGCGCAGGCACCCATAGGGTGGACCTTCAGGTCCACCACCCCACACAGCACCTCACCGCCTGGCATCTACCATTGACATATACACCTCCTGCCGCAATACTCGAATTGCGATCAGTAGAGGCGATAGCACCATGGCCGAAGCAAGCATCTTCAAGAACAACCGCAACCAGGCTGTTCGGTTGCCGCAGGACATGGCGTTGCCGGAGCATGTCAGGCGGGTCCGGATATTCCGCATCGGCAACGCCCGGCTGATCGCGCCTGCGGGGACCGAGTGGGATGACTTCTTCGATGGCCCTGCCGTGACCAACGACTTCATGGCTGAGCGTGACCAGCCGCCCGCACAGGAACGCGACACCCTGTAACCCACCCGCAAGCGAGGGAACGCTGCGTGCTGCGTTACCTGCTCGACACCAATATCTGCATCTACGTGATCAAGCACCGACCCGCCCAGGCCCGGGAGCGATTCAACCAACACGGCCCACACCTGTGCACCTCCAGCGTCGTCGCCGCGGAGCTCTATTACGGCGCGGCGCGCTCGGGGCGACCGGAGCACAACCTCCTGCAGGTCGAGTCGTTCCTTGCGCGGCTTGATATCCTGCCCTTTGACGAGAACGCGGCCGGTCACTACGGAGAGATTCGCGCCGACCTCGCCCGGGCCGGCACGCCCATTGGCCCCTACGATCTCATGATCGCCGCCCACGCGCGCAGCCGGGGGCTCACCGTGGTGACCAACAACGAAAGCGAATTCACGCGGGTACCGGGACTTCTGGTGGAGAACTGGGTGTAACGATTCACCCCGGAGGCGACCATGCAACGCACCCTCATCACCATCGGCCTTGTCGCCCTCGCCGTCGGCCTGCTCTGGCCCTGGATCTCGAAACTCGGCCTCGGCCGCCTGCCCGGCGACATCATCATCGAACGCGACGGCGGCACCTTCTACTTCCCCATCACCACCTGCATCGTCATCAGCGTGGCGGTGAGCCTGGTGTTCTGGTTGTTCCGGCGGTGAGCGTTGTGTGCCGGGGATGCCGGACCTGAAGGTCCGGCCTACATGGATCAAGGGCGGCACCCGTAGGGTGGACCTTCAGGTCCACCACCCCGCCCGCATACTGCATCGCACCACAACCCGCACTCGACGCGGCGGCTGACGTCGCTATACTGCGACGGTAATAACAAACAACCGTGCACGGCCAACAACAATAACGGCGCGGGAGCAAAGTACCGGGGAGAAGCACCATTTTCGTTCCAGCCGCATGGCCACTGACTAACCCCTGAAGATCTCTCGCGCTGCCGATGGCGGCTCGCCGTCGTTACGTCGTGCCGAGACAGCCGGTGCTGTTGTGCGTCCACAACACACACTTAAAGTAATTTCTCAGGTTTGTTGATTACGCCGAACTATTGTAGTAAATAGATCAGTGTGTATTATGAAAGCACCACCGGGCGAAAAACGTTGCACTGATACAACATCGTCCGAAGCGGTTCCGGGTGGAGACACCCACCGGACCTAGTGGGGGGTCCGGCGGCGGCGGGATCAGCCGGCGACGAACCCACGGCAGTACCACACTAAAAATCTCAAGGGGAATGCATCCATGAAAAAGGTAACCTCAGCTCTGGCTCTCGCCGCCCTGGTCGGCAGCCCCGCTGCCTTCGCCATCGACGTAAACTTTGGCGGTGACGCTGACTTCGGCGTGTACGGCACCCGCGACGGCGCTTCCAACAACCTCGGCACTGGCGCCGAACAGCGCATCCGCCTGGCCACCTCCGTGGAAACTGACGGCGGCGTTGAAGTCCACGCCCGCCTGAACCTGTTCAACGACCGTTGGACCGGTGACAACAGCGGCGTCTCCACCCAGGACGACACCCCGTACAGCCTGCGTGATCACCGCAACGTCGAGCTGGACTACGGCTACGTCTCCATGCGCACGGCCCTCGGCCAGCTCAACATCGGCCGCCAGCAGGCCAACTGGAACAACAACTTCACCACCTCCGACGACCGGCGTGACCGCGTCTCCCTGGTGACGCCCCTGGGCGGTGGCCACACCATGATCACCGTCTACGACCGGCGGCAGGATGCCACGACCCAGTCGCTGGACAATCCACCGGTTGAGGGCTCCGACTCCGACCGCCAGCTGGACGGCCACCTTGGCTTCTTCGCCTTCATCGGGCCGCTGGCCGAGAATGTCAGCTACGGTCTGCTGCTCGCCCAGTTCGAAGCTGGCGGCAGCGGCGCGACGACGGAAGGTGAGATCGACGGCGAGGCAGCTGATCTCGGCTACGGCCCGCGCGGCGCCACCCTGATCGCTCCTTACGTCGAAGGTGAGGCGGGCGACCTGGACTACCGGATCGGCGGCCACTACTTCGGCAACGGCCACGGCCCCGCCTTCAACGAGGACTCGTTCGGGATCTACGCCCAGTCCGGCTTCCAGCTGACCCCCGAGTTCAAGATGGAAGGTCAGGTCATGTACGCCGACGGCGGCACCCTGGTTGCCGGCGGTTACGACAGCTACTCCAGCCTGATCCACAACAGCCCGGACCACGACCTGACGGCAACGCGGATCGCTGGCCTGGACATGGGCGGCCTCGGCAACACCGACCAGGAAGACGACAGTGTGACCCTGATCGCCACCCGGGGTACCTACGAGATGATGGACTGGACCTTCATGGGCGCCCTGGGCTGGGTCAACTACGACCGCCCGAGCGAGGACGTTGACGAGGACGTGGTCTTCGCCGACCTCCAGGCCCATTACCAGCTGACGGAGTCCACCACGGTCTACGGCACCTTCGGGTACGCGGACACCGAGGACTTCCTTGGCAACAACAGCCATGCGTCCAGCCTGAACGTCAGCGTCCAGTTCTGAGTTGAACCGGACAGCTTGACTATACTGAAAGGGCGCCTCCGGGCGCCCTTTTTTTCGGAGGGCCCCGCCCATGACTCGCCGTTTACCGGCCATTGCCACAGCCGTCGCGCTACTCGCCTGGGGTGCCGCCCCGGCGTTCGCGTGGGATGGCGGTTATGCCGGGCTGGGCATGGGCTACGGCAGCAGCGTGGTGGAGACGGATGGCCGCTTCGGCGGCGACAGCCTCGGGCTGGATCTCGGCGCCTCAGGCGCCCTGCTCACCGGTTACGGCGGCTACGGCTGGAGCCGCGGCGGGCTCTACCTGGGCGGCGAGGCCAACTACGGCCTGAGCGCACTCAGTGGGAGCATGCGGCTGAATGACAGCCGGCTGGATGTGGACACCCGCGAAGGCTGGGGCTTCACCGGCGTCATGGGCGGCCTGCTGAATCAGGACACCCTGCTCTACGGCCGCGCCGGCTATCAGCAACGCAAGTACGACCTCAGCCTGCCCGGCTTCCGCGAACAGGACTGGCTGGACGGGCTGCGCATCGGCGCCGGGGCGGAGTTCCGTGTCTCGGGCCACTCCAGTATCCGCTTCGAGTACAACCAGGTATGGTACGGCGAGGAGCGCGCCGGCAGCGGCGGCAACGCCGTGGATTACCAGCCCCGGGAGCGCTGGTTCGAGGCCGGTGGCGTGCTGCGCTTCTGACCCCCGCCGGCGCCTGCAACACACCGCCATTGCCAGCGGCGGCAGGGTTTCCTATGCTGCCTGCTTCCGCTGTTCAACCCTGCATGGAGCTCGCCATGACGCATCGCCCCGTCGCGCTGTTCGGTTCACTGACCCTGGCCTCGCTGCTGCTCGCCGGCTGCGCCTCCAACGGCGGCCTCAGCGACGAGGAGCGTGACCGGTACCGGGAGGCGTTCGGCATGCAGCACGAGGACTGGTCCGACCGCCCCAGCCTGTTCAGCGAGCTCTTCGGCCGCGACGAAGACTCCATGGACGAAGCGGACGAAGACCGCATCGCCGAGCTGGAGGCGGCCATCGCCCAGCTGGAAGACGAGCGCAGCCAGCGCGATGGCGACCGGGACCGGGTGGCCACCGACACCCCGCGTCAGCGCGTGGGCCTGCTGCTGGACGGCGAGACCGAGGCCGCCGCACAGGCATTCCGCGATGTGGCGCCGGATCACCCCATCGTGCTGCTGGACAACGACGCCACCCGCGACGCCATGGAAGAAGCGGGCTGCACCCCCGGGGAGCTGCCCGCCTGCGCCGGCTCCCTGGCCGTCTACCCCGGGCTGCGCACCATCGTGTACGTGGAGACCAACGGCAGTGAAGTGCGCTGGAGCACCTACGACGTGGCACTGGAGTACCGCCACAGCGTGCGCGTGAGCGAGCTGCCCGAGGTGGACGGCGGCGTGCCGGAACAGGCCTGGCGCACCTTCGCCGATCAGGCCCTGATCGCCACCGTGGACCGCCTCGACACCGCCCCCTGGCACGCCCGCGCCTTCGCCGAGGAGGCCGACGGCTGGGCCATCAACGCCGGCCGCGACTCCGGCCTGGAGGAAGGCACCCGCCTGGAAGTCCGCGGCGAGCCCGGCATCGTCCGCAACCCCAACGACCGCCCCGTGGGCTGGCGCCCCGGCAGCCGCAAGGGCGTGGTGGAAGTGGTGGATTTCGCCGGCGACGACGTGGCCATCGTGGAGCTGGTGGATGGTGATGGGCCGGGTGAGGGGGATGTTCTGGTTCTGGGGGATTGATTGATAATGGGTGGTCGCGACTGACGTCGCTCCTACATCAGCGTGACAACCGTGTGGTGCTGAATCGTAGGAGCGACGTCAGTCGCGAACATAGTCAACAAAGGACAGCAGCATGGGAAGGACCCCAGCTCGCCCCGGACAGGTCGCCCTGCGCCGCGGACGCGCGTCGTTGCCCTATCACTACTACCTCGTTACAACAGTTACCGACGGGCGTCGACCGATCTTTCTGGATACGTTCCTCGGACGTGTAGTTGTCCGGGCACTGCGCCGCATGGAACCGCTGGCCGCAACAAAGTGCTTCGTGGTGATGCCCGATCACCTACACTGGCTGTTCCAGCTCAATGATGCGACGTCACTCTCGCGGCTTATCCAGCGACTGAAGGCCGGCACCGCCCGGGAGATCTGCAGCACCACCTCCCACACCGCCCCAATCTGGCAACGCGGCTTTCACGACCACGCCATTCGCGGCGACGAGGATCTGCGGGCCCTGGCCCGCTACGTGATCGCCAATCCGTTGCGGGCGGGGTTGGTGTCGCGGATCGGGGATTATCCGTTGTGGGATGCGGTTTGGGTGGAGGGGTGACAGGCGGTGGTCGCGACTGACGTCGCTCCTACGATCCAGCACCACACGGTTGTCACGCCGATGTAGGAGCGACGTCAGTCGCGACGCTCCACCACTCCCTCCCGTACCCCTACCACGTATCAACCATCGGGCGGCGTTTGCCCTGGCGCGGCGCGGGCTGGGGGGTGGATTTGAGGCCGCGGGTGATCCACGCGCGGGTGTCGGCGGGGTCGATAACGGCATCGATCTCCAGGGAGACGGCCATGCTCAGGGCCTTGCCGCGTTCGTAGGATTCCGCCACCAGCCGGTCGAACAACGCCTGGCGGTCGGCGTCGGTGTCGCAGGCGTCCAGCTCCTTGCGGTAGGCGAGCCGCACGGCGCCCTCCAGCCCCATGCCGCCGAATTCACCCGTGGGCCAGGCGACGTTGAACACCGGTGCGTGGAATGCACCGGCGGCCATGCCCATGGCGCCGAGGCCGTAGCCCTTGCGCAGCACCACGGTGAACACCGGCACCTGCAGGCTGGCAGCGGTGACGAACATGCGGCTGGTGTGGCGCACCAGGCCGGTCTTCTCCGCCTCCGGCCCCACCATGAAGCCGGGCGTGTCGCACAGGCTGAGCAGGGGGATGTCGAAGGCGTCGCAGAGCTGCATGAACCGGGCGGCCTTGTCGGCACCGTCGGCGTCGATGGCACCGCCCAGGTGGCGCGGGTTGTTGGCGATCACGCCCAGGGGCCGGCCTTCAATGCGGATGAAGGCCGTGATCATTCCCGGGGCGAAGTCCGGCCGTAGCGCCACCACGGACCCGGTGTCCGCCAGGGTCTCCACCAGTGCGCCCACATCGTAGGAGCGCAGGCGCTCCTCGGGCACGCTGTTGCGCAGGTGGCGCTGATCGGCGCAGTCCCACTCGGCCACCGCCCCCTGGAAGTAGGCCAGCAGCTGTTTCGCCACCGCGACGGCTTCCGCCTCATCGGCCACCAGGCAGTCCACCACGCCGTTGGGCACCTGGTCGGCCATGGGCCCCACCTCCTCGGGTGTGAAGACGCCCAGGCCGCCACCTTCGATCATGGCCGGGCCGGCCATGCCGAGGCTGGCGCTGCGGGTAGCGATGATGAGGTCGCTGGAGCCGGCGAACACGGCGTTGCCCGCGAAGCAGCGCCCGGAGACGATACCGATGCGCGGCACCAGACCGCTCAGGCGGGCGTACTGCAGAAAACTGGGCTGGTCCAGCCCGGCCACCTTGGTGGCGTTGTCGGTATCACCCGGGCGGCCACCGCCGCCTTCGGTGAAAAAGATCACCGGTAGCTGCTGGTCTTCGGCCACCTGCAGCAGGCGATCGGTCTTGCGGTGGTTCATGGTGCCCTGGGTGCCCGCCAGCACGGTGTAGTCGTAGGCGAGCACGGCACAGCGGGCCTGGGCGTCGCTGAAACGGTCGCCGTTGACGGCGCCGATACCGGTCACCAGGCCGTCCGCCGGGGTGGCGCGCATGAGGTCGTCCACGCTGCGCCGCCGCCGCTGGGCGGCGAAGGTGAGCCCGCCATACTCCATGAAGCTGTCCGGGTCGCAGAGGTCGGCGATGTTCTCCCGCGCGGTACGCTGGCCCTGCCGGTGGCGTTTCGCCACGGCCTCCGGGCGGGCGTCGTCGTCGAGCAGGGCGTGACGGTCGAGGGTCTCCCGGAGATCCGGGCGGAGCGCGTCGAGATCGACGGAGTCGGCGTGGTCCGCGCCATCGGCGTCCAGCTCGGCGGGCTCGATGAAGACCAGCGGCTGGCCCGCCGTGACCGCGTCGCCCGCTTCGCCTGCGACCCGTCGCACGATACCGCTCTCCGATGCGGCCACGCCGTGCTGCATCTTCATTGCCTCCACCACGGCGATCTCCTCCCCGGCGGCAACGGCATCGCCCTCGGCCACGGTCACCGCCGCCAGCACGCCCTGCATCGGCGCAACACCCGGTACCGTCCCGGCCGGCCCGGCGGCGTGGTGGGCGGTCTGCCGCGGTGCCGGGCCCCGATCCGCCGGCTCGGCCCGGTACCGCGCCTGTTCCGCGGCAAGCGCGGCCTTGCGGTCGTCCACGAAACGGGTGTGGACCGCGTTGGACTGCACACCCGGGTCTGCCAGCAGAGCCTGCAGAAACGGCAGATTGGTATCGACGCCGTCCACCCGGAAACGCGCGAGGGCACCGGCCGCCTTGCGCAGCACACCGGCGTAAGCGCCCGAGCGGGCGTGCACGATGACCTTGGCGAGCAGGGAATCGTAGTGCGGGCTGGTGGCATAGCCGCCGTACCCGCAGGTGTCCACCCTGATGCCCGGGCCGACGGGCGGCTCGAAGACGTCCAGCGTGCCACCGGAGGGCACGGGGTCGCCATCGGCACCAATGGACTCCATGTTCACCCGCAGCTGGACGGCGTGGCCGGCCGGCTCGGGAATGGCGTCCCGGGTCAGCCCCATGGCGCCCAGCGTCTCACCGGAACAGCAACGGATCTGAGCCTGCACCAGGTCCACCCCGGTCACTTCCTCGGTGACCGTGTGCTCCACCTGCAACCGCGGGTTGGCCTCCATGAAGGCGAAACGTGCGCCGTCCCCCTCCACCAGGAACTCGAAGGTCACCAGCCCACGCACCTGGACGGCACGGGCCATGCTCAGGGCCGCGTCCAGCAGGCGCTGCCGGGCAGCGGCCGGGAGCGACGGGCAGGGCGCCACCTCCACCAGCTTCTGATGCCGGCGTTGCAGACTGCACTCACGCTCCCACAGGTGGACCACATCGCCGCTGCCGTCCCCGAGCACCTGGACTTCCACGTGACGCGCCTGCTCCACCAGCCGTTCGGCGTAGAGCGTGCCGTCCCCGAAGGCGGATTCCGCTTCGGCGGCGCAGCGGGCATACGCCTCGGCCACGTCGTCGCCGGGCCGGATGACCCGCATCCCGCGGCCACCACCGCCGGCCGCGGCCTTGAGCATCACGGCGCCATCCACACCGTCGCAGAACGCCCGCAGGGCGTCCGGCGAGATGGCGTCGGCGCCTTCCACCACCGGCACATCGCACTGGTGCGCCAGCCCCCGGGCGCGGGTCTTGTCGCCCAGCAGGGCGAGCTGCTCGGCCGGGGGGCCGACGAAAATCAGCCCCTGCCGGCCGACGCTGCGGGCGAAGGCGACGTTCTCGCTGAGAAACCCGTACCCGGGGTGGACCCCGTCGCAGCCGGCATCGCGGGCCGCCGCCAGCAGCGCTTCGGCATCCAGATAGGCGGCACTGCCGGTGCCCGGGATCAGCCGCGCCTGCGTGGCTTCGCGCACGTGCAGGCAGGCGGCATCGTCCTGCGGGTAGACGGCCACCGTGGGAATGTCCAGCTCCGCCGCGGCCCGGGCGATGCGCACCGCCACCTCCCCCCGGTTGGCGATCAGCAGTCGCTGTATGGTCATAAGCTGCTCGTCCGTTGCGCCTTGACACTGACTTGCAAGTCAGCCAGTTTCTTTCGATAGTGAGACTGACTTGCGCGCCAGTCAATGCCGAATCAGGAGGTGGCCGTCATGGCAACAGCGCCAGGCCAGGGCACCCGCGCCGCGGCGTCAAAGTCCACATCCACGCGAGCGCGGATCCGTGACGAAGCCCGGAAACTGTTCGTCAGCTACGGGATCGAGACGGTGACCTACGGCGACATCGCCTCCCGCGTGGGCACCACGCGCGCCAACGTCCATTACCACTACGGCAACAAGTCAGCCCTGGTGAAGGCGGTGTTCGAGGACACCTTCGAGCGGGTCGACGCCACACTGCGCGCCATCTGGACAACACCGGGGCTGACGCTGGACCAGCGCCTGGAGCGCGCGCTGGAAGACGCCCGCACCCGCTTCCAGGAGTTCAACGACGACGCCGACGGGCGCCGGCCGTGGAGCCTTTCGGGGCGTGCGCGGCTGGAGAATCAGCAAGTGGACACGGCGGTGATCGACGGCATCGTCACCATGTCGCGCCAGTTCGAGGCGTACGTGGGCCAGGCGATCGAGGAGGCCAAGGCGTCCGGCGAACTGCGCCCCGACGCCCCCGTCCGCGAGATCATGCTACTGATTACGCCCCTTTGGTATTACGGCTCACCGATCACCCAGTTCTCGGGCATGAACAAACTGGAAGAACACTACACCGCCACACGCAACGTGATCGCAAGGGCGTACGGCGCCCGCTGACCACGACGGCCCGGCG
Organism: Aquisalimonas asiatica; assembly: GCF_900110585.1. Classification (NCBI taxonomy): domain Bacteria; kingdom Pseudomonadati; phylum Pseudomonadota; class Gammaproteobacteria; order Chromatiales; family Ectothiorhodospiraceae; genus Aquisalimonas; species Aquisalimonas asiatica. Next base: position 55,407 of record NZ_FOEG01000013.1, read on the forward strand.
TGACAACAACGAAACAGCCGGCACGGCACGCGCTGTTCACGAAGGCCCCGGCCCCCGGAGGAGACATGGCAGGTACCACAGCACCGGAGCGCACTGGCCGGCATCAAGGCAGGGACAGCCGGGGCATCGGACACGGGACCTGGGCCGGCCCCCGACTGCGGGTTGAGAACCTTGGCATCGCCTTCGCCACGGAAAGCGCCGGGCGCCCTCCCTTGCGGGACGTCTCGTTCGACGTCAAACACCGGCAGTGTGTCGGCCTCATCGGTGAGGCGGGCGCCGGCAAGACCCTGACCGCACGCGCGCTCCGCCCCCACCTGTTGCCCGCCGACGCACGCCTGGACGGGCGCGTGCTGCTGGACGGCAACGACATCGCGATGCAGCCGCCGGCGCCGGCGGACATCCACGTGCTGACGCGTAACCCCATGGACGCGCTGAACCCGGTCCGCACCGTCGGCCAGCAACTCACCGACGCCGTGCGCCGCCGCCACGACACCTCCGACCGGCTCGCCCGCCAGCTCGCCGTGGAGGCGATGGAGCAGGTGGGCATACCGAAACCACGAAGCAGCCTGCACCAGTACCCCCACCACTTCAGGGCTGCCATGCGCCACCGCCTCATGGCGGCGGCAGCCGTCATTGACGCGCCGCGCGTGCTGGTGATGGATCAGCCCGCCGGCGTGGATGACGCGACACAGATGACGCTCACGGATCTCGTCTGCCGCATTGCCGAGCAGGCCGGCTCAGCGGTGCTTCTCCTGAGCCGTAACCCGGCTCTGATCGCCGGACACTGCCACCACCTTGTCAGCCTGCATGCGGGGGAGGTGGTGGAGAGCGCGCGCACCGACGATCTGCTGCAGCGTCCGGCGCACCCGTATACCGCGGCACTGTTTGGTGGCCAGGAGGATGTGGGCGCCGATGGGCCCGCCCCGGCGCCGGCGGAGGGCTGCCTGTTCCGGGGCCGCTGCGCCCACGCCATGGCGGGCTGCGAACGCACCCAGCCAATGGTGGTGGACCAGCGGGGCCGGCGGGCCCGGTGCTGGCGGCACGGGGAGTTGAACCTGCGCGCGGTCGGGTGGTGACCGGGGGAGTGGTCAGGGGATGGTGGACCTGAAGGTCCACCCTACGGGGGATGCGTGGGCTTGCCGGCCTGGTCCGGGATGGTGGACCTGAAGGTCCACCCTACGGGAATGCGCGGGCTTGCCGGCCTGGTCCACCATCTCAAAAAAAACGGCGCCCCACGGGGCGCCGCACTCCTCCTCCAGGTATTACTCCCGGTTGATCAGCGTTTCATGGCTTCGAAGAATTCGCTGTTGACCTTGGTGTCCTTGAGCTTGTCGAGGACGAACTCGATGGCGGCCAGTTCATCCATGGAATGCAGCACTTTGCGCAAGATCCAGATCTTCTGCAACTCGTCCTGCGGCATCAGCAGCTCTTCACGGCGGGTGCCGGAGCGGTTGATGTTGATGGCGGGGAAGATGCGCTTCTCGGCGATGCGCCGGTCCATGTGCACTTCCATGTTGCCGGTGCCCTTGAACTCCTCGTAGATGACGTCATCCATGCGCGAGCCGGTCTCCACCAGGGCGGTGGCAAGAATGGTCAGGCTGCCCCCCTCTTCCACGTTGCGCGCGGCACCGAAGAAGCGCTTCGGCCGGTGCAGGGCGTTGGCATCGACGCCGCCCGTGAGCACCTTGCCGGAGGACGGCACCACGGTGTTGTAGGCGCGGGCGAGACGGGTGATGGAGTCGAGCAGGATCACCACGTCGTGCTTGTGCTCGACCATGCGCTTGGCCTTCTCGATGACCATCTCGGCCACCTGCACGTGCCGGCTGGCGGGCTCGTCGAAGGTACTGGAGACCACCTCGCCGCGCACCGAACGGGCCATCTCCGTGACCTCCTCGGGGCGCTCGTCGATGAGCAGCACGATGACGTAGCACTCGGGGTTGTTGGTGGTGATGCTCTGGGCGATGTTCTGCAGCATCATGGTCTTGCCCGCCTTGGGGGGCGAGACGATCAGGCCGCGCTGGCCCTTGCCGATGGGCGCGCACATGTCGATGACACGGGCGGTGAGATCCTCGGTGCTGCCGTTGCCGCGCTCCAGCCGGAAGCGCTCGCGGGAGAACAGCGGCGTGAGGTTCTCGAACAGCACCTTGTGCTTGGCGTTCTCCGGCGGCTCGAAGTTGATCTCGCTCACCTTGAGCAGCGCGAAGTAGCGCTCGCCCTCCTTCGGCGGGCGGATCTTGCCGGCGACCGTGTCGCCGGTACGCAGGCTGAAGCGGCGAATCTGACTGGGGGAGACGTAGATGTCGTCCGGTCCGGCCAGATAGGAGCTGTCGGCGGAGCGCAGGAAGCCGAAGCCGTCCTGCAGGATCTCCAGCACGCCGTCGCCGTGGATGTCCTCGCCCTTCTTGGCGTGGGCCTTGAGAACGGAGAAGATGAGATCCTGCTTGCGCGAGCGGGCCATGCCCTCGATTCCGAACTCCTGGGCCAGATCCAGTAGTTCCTTCGCGGGCATTTTCTTGAGTTCAGTCAGATTCATGGTGTCGTCTGTCAGTGAGTGTTCGCTCGGATTTACGGGCCACGCCCTGCCCCGGTGAGGGACACCGGGATCGTTGTTATCGCAAGGATTGTGATTCTGTTCCCTGGGGCAGCGGTCGCGGGAGCGACCGGCCGCGCCGGCGCCAGGACGCCCGTTCAGATGTTGCTGTCGATGAATGCCGCCAGCTGCGATTTCGACAGGGCGCCGACTTTCGTCGCCTCCACCTCGCCATCACGGAAGAGCATCAGCGTGGGAATGCCACGGATACCGAACTTCGGAGGCGTTTCAGGGTTCTCGTCGATGTTGAGCTTCGCAATCTTCAACCGGCCCGCGTATTCCTGCGACACGTCTTCGAGGATAGGTGCGATCATCTTGCAGGGGCCGCACCACTCGGCCCAGTAATCCACCAGCACCGGCCCATCGGCCTGGAGCACTTCCTGGTCGAAGTTGTCATCCGTAACAAAGACTATATCTCCGCTCACGGTTAGATGCCTCCCGAGTGCCTGGTTCGGAGTCTTCCGGAAAAGTCGACAGTTGATGGAATGCGAAGCGGGGATTCGCGTCGGGCACGCTCGCTGGAGTCGAGGCGACCAGTTGATTGATGGAAGCAACGATAGCCGCGGTGAAACGGTGTGTCAATCATGGCGCGCCATGCTTGATACAAATCCCGGCGATATTGCAACCAGCCCCTGCCTCGCATTAACCTCGATCCTCGATAACCTGAAAAAACAGCGGGTGCCGTAGTGGCACGGAACGCCCACAACCCGGAATCATGAATGTGTCCAGCCTGTTTTCCAGATTCCAGTGGAACCCGGAGGGGTTACGATGGCTGGCGCCCCCTGTGACGGCCTTGCTCGTGGTCGTTGTTGCCTACAGTGCCGCGCGGCTCACGTGGGAAGTCATTCCGGCTCCGGAATCGTCCGCGACGGCACCCGCCCCCCGCAACGCCGGAGGCGGCAACGCGGCATCCGCACAGCGGGAACCGCTTGAGACCATCGCGCACTGGCACTTGTTCGGGGAGGCGGATGCACGCGCTGAGGGGGACGAGCGGATTGACGCGCCCGAGACCAGCCTCGCACTGGAACTCAAGGGCGTGTTCTACAGCCCGGAGGCGAACCGCGCCAGCGCACTGATCAGCAGCCGCAGGGACGGAACCCGACAGTACCGGGCCGGCGACAGCCTTGCCGGCGGGCACATCGAGGCCATCTACGAGAATCGCGTTGTGCTTCGCAGGGATGGCGCCTTTGAGACCTTATCCCTGGAGGCTGCGCGCATCCCGCTCGACCGTACGGTCGACGACCTCGACGCGAGCCTGGCCGACGGGGCCCCGGAGGCAGGATCCGGGGCCGGCCAGGGGGCGGCAGGTGGCGACAACGAACCCGACGAGCTGGAGGTTTACCGGCAGCAACTGGCCGATGACCCGCGGCAACTGTCGCAGATGGTGGGGCTGGAACCTGCCACGGAAGACGGGGAGATGGTCGGCGTACGTGTCTCGCCCGGCGAGGACGAGCGCATCATGGAACTGCTGGGACTTGAACCGGATGACGTGGTCACGTCCATCGGTGGCACGGCACTGGACAGCCCCACCCGCGCCTTCGAGGCGGTGCAGGGGCTGGAGGGCGGCGAGCCGGTGGAACTGGGCATTCGCCGCGACGGCTCCGAACAGACACTGCAGATCGATTTCAACTGACAGGGATCGCAATGATGGCATGGCGCACACTGCTGCTGGCGGCAGCCCTCTCCGTCGGCCTGCTCTCGGCAGCCGTGGCGCAGGATGACGCCGTGGACGTGGACAGCGACGACCGGGTCACCCTGAACCTGCAGGAAGCCGACATCACCGCACTCATCAACACGGTGGCCGATGTCACCGGCCGCAATTTCATCATCGACCCGCGGGTGCGCGGCACCGTGACCGTGGTCACCAGCGAACCCATGGACGAGGACGCCCTCTACCGGGTGTTCCTGTCGATCCTGGAGACCCACGGATTTGCGACCATCCCCACCGGGGACATCATCAAGATCGTGCCCGACGCCACGGCGAAGCAGCTGGCCACGGGCGAATCGCCGGAGGCCCCGGGCGACATGGTCACCGCGGTCATGCACGTGGAGAACGTGCCGGTGGCACAGCTGGTGCCGATCCTGCGGCCGCTGGTGCCCCAGGAAGGCCACCTGGCCGCCTACCCGCCCGCCAACGCCCTGATCATCTCGGACCGAGCCGGCAACATGGAGCGCATCCAGCGGCTGGTGGACGACGTGGACCAGGCGGGCGACGAGGACGTGGACGTGGTCCGCGTGGAGAACGCCTCCGCCAGCGAGATCGCACGTATCCTGCAGAGCCTCCAGCGCACCGACGCCGAGGCACGCCCCGGGGCGGAACTGCGCATCGCCGTGGACGAGCGCACCGGCAGCATCCTCCTGTCCGGGGACCGCAACCAGCGGCTGCGCATGCGCGCGCTCATTGCCGAGCTGGACGAACCGGAGGAGGACGAGGGGGACACCCACGTGATCTACCTTCGCTACGCCCGGGCGGAAGACATGGTGGAGACGCTCACCGGTGTCAGCGAGAACATCCAGGAGCGGCGCGAGGCCGAGAACAGCGCCGACGGGCCCGCCGTGAGCATCCAGGCCGACGAGGCCACCAACGCGCTGGTAATCACCGCACAACCCAACCTGGTGGACTCGCTCCGCCGGGTGATCGAGCGCCTGGACATCCGCCGCGCGCAGATCATGGTCGAAGCGGCCATCGCCGAGATTTCCACGGAACGGGACGCCGAACGGGGCGTGCAGTGGTTCGCCGACGGTGGCGGCGACGGCGCCGTCGGGCTCACCCGCTTCGGCGGCATCGGCACACCCATCGAGAGCCTGCTGACCCTGGATACCGATTCACCGCAGCTCGGTGACGGCGTCAGCGCCGTGATCGGCGACCTGGATAGCCGTGTTCAGTTCGGCGCCTTCGTACGCGCACTCTCCCAGGACCGGGACACCAACATCCTGTCGACGCCGTCGCTGGTCACCATGGACAACCAGGAGGCGGAGATCCGCGTGGCCGAGAACCGCCCGTTCATCACCGGCCAGTTCAGCCAGGAAGGCCGCAACGTCGCCAACCCCTTCCAGACCATCGACCGCGAGGACGTGGGCATCATCCTGACGATCACACCGCAGATCAACGAAGGCGATGCCATCCGGCTGGACATCGAACAGGAAGCCTCCAACGTCATCGGCGAGACCTCCGAGGCCGGGCCCATCACCAACCGCCGGACCATCAAGACCAGCGTGCTCGCCGACGATGGCCAGGTCATCGCCCTGGGCGGGCTCATGGACGACGAAGTGCAGGAACAGGAGCAGCGGGTGCCCGGGCTGGGTTCGCTGCCGTTCCTGGGGGAGCTGTTCCGCTACCGCTCCACCAGCGAAACCAAGCGCAACCTGATGGTGTTCATGCAGCCCAACATCATCCGCGACAGCGCAACCGCCGAGGGGCTGACCGGCCGCAAGTACAGCTACATGCGCGCACAGCAACTGCATCAGCGCGAGCGCGACACCCGGCTGCGTGACACGGACTCGCCCGCCCTGCCGCGGCTGGATCGCCCCGAACTGCCCACCCCCTTCGCCGGTGACTGACATGGACCCGTTGAACCCGGACCAACAGCCACCACCCGGCACCGGCAACACCCGGCGGCCGGCGTTCGCCTTCGCGCGCCGCAACGGTGTCTGTGTCACGGCACTGGAGGCGGATCATGCGCGGGTGGCCTACCGCCCCGGCGCGTCGGCGGGGACCTTTCAGGAGCTGCGCCGCAGCCTCGGCGTGCCGCTGCGACTCGAGCGCATGGAGCCGGAGGCATTCGAGCAGCTCCTGCAACGCACCTATGAGCGGGGCAGCGGAGAAACCCAGCAGATCGTCGACGACATTGGCGATGATCTCGACCTGGCCCGCATCGCCGAAAGCCTTCCGGAGCCGGAAGACCTGCTGGAGAGCGAAGACGACGCACCGGTCATCCGGCTCATCAACGCCATTCTCACGGAATCCATCAAGGAGAACGCCTCGGACATCCACATCGAGCCGTTCGAGAACCGCCTGGTGGTCCGCTTCCGCGTGGACGGCGTCCTGCGCGAAGTGCTGGAGCCCCAGCGCGCCCTGGCGCCACTGCTGATCTCGCGCATCAAGGTCATGGCGCGGCTGGACATTGCCGAGAAGCGCCTGCCCCAGGACGGCCGTATCGGCCTGCGGGTCGCGGGGCGTGCCGTGGACATCCGCGTCTCCACCCTGCCCTCCGGGCACGGTGAGCGGGTCGTCCTGCGCCTGCTGGACAAGCAGGCCGGCCGGCTGGACCTCAAGCACCTGGGCATGCCCGAGGCGCTGCGCCAGCCACTGGACACCATCATCCACCGCCCCCACGGGATCGTCCTGGTCACCGGCCCCACCGGCTCGGGCAAGACCACCACGCTCTACGCCGCGCTCACCGAGCTCAACGACCAGAGCCGCAGCATTCTCACCGTGGAAGATCCCATCGAGTACTACCTGGAGGGCATCGGCCAGACCCAGGTGAACACCAAGGTGGACATGACCTTCGCCCGCGGCCTGCGCGCCATCCTGCGCCAGGACCCGGACGTGGTGATGGTGGGGGAGATCCGCGACCTGGAGACCGCCGAGATCGCCGTGCAGGCGAGCCTCACCGGCCACGTGGTGCTCTCCACCCTGCACACCAACACCGCCGTGGGCGCCGTCAGCCGCCTGCGCGACATGGGTGTGGAGCCGTTTCTGCTGGCCTCCAGCGTCATCGGCCTCATGTCCCAGCGCCTGGTCCGCATGCTCTGCGACCACTGCAAGGCGCCCTACACCCCCAACCCGGTGGACTGCGCCACGCTGGGCATCAACCCGGACGACCCGCCCACGCTCTACCGGGCGGTGGGCTGCAGCCACTGCAATCAGCAGGGCTACCGGGGCCGCGGCGGCATCTTCGAGCTGATCCCGGTGGATGAGCGCGTGCGCACCATGATCCACGACGGCGAGACCGAACAGGCCATCGAGCGCTACGCCCGGGAGCGCACCCCGAGCATGCGCCAGGACGGCGTGCGCCGGATCCTGGCCGGCCAGACCACCATCGACGAGGTCTTGCGGGTCACCATCGAAGACACGGCGCCGATGGAGGCGTAAGGGGGAACGGTGGGAGTCGGGGCTGAAGCCCCTCCCACGCAGGTCCAGAGATCGCCACTTGTGGGAGGGGCTTCAGCCCCGATACAACACAGACAGGTAGCAATGGGCGCATTCGAATACGCAGCGCTGGACTCCGGCGGCAAGGAGATGAAGGGCGTACTGGAGGGCGACACCGCCCGCCAGGTGCGCCAGCAGCTGCGTGACAAGGGCTGGATCCCGGTCTCGGTGGACCCGGTCACGGAGACGGCGGCGGGGAGCGAACGCCTGGGCCTGCAGCTGGGCGGTGGCATCCGCGCCGCCGAGCTGGCGCTGATCACCCGCCAGCTCTCCACGCTGGTGGGGTCCGGCCTGCCCCTGGAGGAGGCGCTGCGCGCCACGGCCGCCCAGGCCGAACGCCCCCGGCTGCGCACCATGCTCACCGCCGTGCGCGCCCGGGTCATGGAGGGGCATACCCTGGCCGACGGCCTGGCCCAGTTCCCGCGCGCCTTCCCGGAGCTCTACCGCGCCACGGTCGGCGCCGGCGAGCAGACCGGCCATCTGGACGTGGTCCTGGATCGCCTGGCGGACTACACCGAGAGCCGCCAGCAGATGCAGCAGAAGATCCAGAACGCGCTGATCTACCCGGTGGCGCTGGTGGTCATTGCCACCGCCGTGGTCGTGCTGCTGCTGGCCTACGTGGTGCCGCAGGTCACCGAGGTGTTCGCGGACGTGGGCCAGCGTTTGCCGCCGCTGACCGTGGGGCTGATCGCGGTCAGCGATTTCCTGCGCGCCTGGGGCGTGGTGTTGCTCGTCCTGCTGGCGCTGGGCGCGCTCGCCTTCGGCTACGGCATGCGTCGGGAGGGCTTCCGCTACCGGGTGCACCGGTTCACGTTGCGCCTGCCGCTGATCAGCCGCGTCACCCGCGGCGTCAACGCGGCCCGGTTCGCGCGCACCTTCAGCATTCTCGCCGGCAGCGGCGTGCCGGTGCTGGACGCCATGCGCATCGGCGCGGAGGTCATGTCCAACCTGCCCATGCGCCAGGCCGTCACCGAAGCGGCCGTGCGCGTGCGCGAGGGCGGGGCCATCCACAAGGCGCTTGCGGACAGCGGGCAATTCCCGCCCATGCTCATCCACCTCATCGCCAGCGGCGAGAACAGCGGCCGGCTGGAGGAGATGCTGGAACGGGGCGCCATCAACCAGGAGCGCGAGGTGCAGGGGCTGGTGGATACCGCGCTGGCGGTATTCGAGCCCGCGCTGATCGTGATCATGGGCACGGTGGTGCTGATCATTGTTGCCGCCATCCTGCTGCCCATCTTCGAACTCAATCAACTGGTCGCATGAAGGCGGCCCGACCCAACCAAGGAGGACAACACACGATGGAACAACGCACCGGCCCGCGGGCACGTGCCCAGAGCGGCTTCACCCTCATCGAGATCATGGTGGTGGTGGTCATTCTCGGGATTCTGGCAGCATTCGCCGTGCCCAACATCATGAGCAACCCCGAGCGCGCCCGCATCACCCAGGCGGAGAGCGATATCCGCACCCTGGAGTCGCAGCTCGAGATGTACCGGCTCGACAACCACCGCTACCCCACCACGGACCAGGGGCTGGAAGCGCTGGTGGAGCGGCCCCGCAGCGACCCCGAGCCGCCCAACTGGCAGGAGGGCGGCTACATGCGCAGCGTGCCCACGGATCCGTGGGGCAATCCCTACGAGTACCTGGATCCGGAGGACGCCGACGGCCGCATCATGGTCTACACCTACGGACCCGACGGCCGACGGGGCGGCGACCCGGAGATCACCAACCGCGACCTGGACTGAGCGGCGGCGATGCACGCACGGGCGCAATCCGGCTTCACGCTGCTGGAGATCATGGTCGTAGTGGTGCTGATCGGCATTCTCACCAGCGTTGCGGTCATGCGCATCGGTGGCGGTGACGACCGGCCGGAGCGGGAAGCGCGACGGCTGGCCGCCGTGCTGAATGCTGCCACGGACGAGGCCGTGATCCAGGCCCGGGAGCTGGGCCTGCGGCTGGACCAGGACGGCTACACCGTGGTGCGGCTGGACGGCGACACGTGGGACGCCGACGCCTTCGACCACGACCGGGCGCTGGCACCACACACCCTGCCCCGCGACCTGACCCTGGTGATCAGCACCGACGACCTCCCCGGCGAACGCGAGCCCGGTGACAGCGATGACACCCCGCATGTGCTGATTCTCTCCAGCGGGGAGCTCACGCCCTTTGAAGTGGAGATCCGCCACCCGGGGAATGATGAACGCCCGTGGATCGTCAGCGGCGATCTGGACGGCAGTATCGATTACCACCGGGAGGGGGACGCTCCATGACCCGGCGGCAACGGGGCTTCACCCTGCTGGAGGTCATGGTGGCCGTGGCCGTACTCGCCATCGCCATGACCGCGGTGATCAAGGCGGGCGCCGAGATGACCGCCAACGCCCGCCACCTGGAAGACCGCACGCTGGCCCAGTGGGTTGCCGGCAACGTGCTCACGGAGCTGCAGGCCAGCGGCTACTGGGACGACGATGACGACGCCGGCACCCGGGCCATGGGCGGCCGCGAGTGGCACTGGGAGGCGCGGCTGGAGGACACGCCGAACCCCGACTTCCGGCGGGTGGACGTGGACGTCTTCCGCGACGAGGGGGACGACCGCCCCGTCGCCACCATGACCGGGCTGCTCGGCAACCCCGACCTCACCGAGACCATGGACGACCTGCCGCCGGAGGCGCTGGAATGACCCCCGCCCGCGGTTTCACCCTGATCGAGATGCTGGTGGCGCTGGCGATCTTCGCCATGGTCTCGGCGGTGAGCTTCACCGGTATCATGGTCATGATCGACAACCGCGAACGGGTGGCGGACCACGCCGACCGCCTGGCCGCGGTGCAGACCGCCGTGGCGCTGCTCGAGCGGGACCTGCAGCAGGCCGTCGCCCGCCCCATCCGCGACCCCATGGGCGACCCGCGCGCCGCCATGCTGAGCGACGACCTGGCGGCGCTGGAATTCACGCGCAGCGGTCGCTCCAACCCCCTCGGGGTGCGCCGCAGCGAACTGGAGCGGGTGGCCTACCGCATCGAGGACGACACCCTGGTGCGGCTGAGCTGGGACGCCCTGGATCAACCGCCGGAGCCACCCCGGCGCGACCGGGCGCTGCTCGACGGCGCCACGGACATCAGCCTGCGCTTCATGGACGACGACGCCCAGTGGCGACCCACCTGGCCGCCGGCGGGCGCGCTGCCCGGCTCCCCGCAACTGCCGCGGGCCGTGGAGATCACCATCACACTGGACGACATGGACACCATCACCCGCGTGCTCGGCCTGGTGGACACACCCGCCCAGGCCCGGGCCGCACCGGAGGTGACGCCGTGACCGCGCCACGCCGCCAGCGCGGTGTCGCCCTGATCACCGCCCTGCTCGCCGTGGCGCTGGTCACGGTGCTCGCCGTGGAACTGGTCAGCCGGCAACACATGGACATCCGCCGCACCCAGAACCTCCTGGCCCGGGATCAGGCCTACGCCTACGCCCGGGGCGTGGAGGAGTGGGCCATCGCCATGCTGGTGGAGGACCGCCGGCAGAACGACAGCGCCGTGGATCATCTCAACGAGCCCTGGGCCCAGGCGATCACGCCGCCGCCGTTCGAGGGGGCAACCATGCGCCTGCGCCTGGAAGACCTCCAGGGCCGGTTCAACATCAACACGCTGGTGACGGCCCCCGGGGAAGACGACGCAACCGCGGGCGGACAGCTTGCCGCGCTGCTGCTGGCACTGGAGATCGAGCCGACCCTCGTCCAGGCGGCCGCGGACTGGATCGACGTGGCTCCCGAGGTGCGGTTCCCCGACGGCGCCGGCGACGACTGGTACTCGCGGCTGGATCCACCCTACCGGGTCGCCAACCGCCCCATGGCGAGCGCCTCCGAGCTGCGGCTGGTGCGCGAGGTGGACGACGCCCAATGGCGGCGCCTGGCCCCGTACGTCACCGCGCTGCCCGAGGCAACGCCGATCAACGTCAACACCGCACCGCCGCCGGTACTCCAGGCGGTGGCGCCCGGGCTGTCGGCCAGTGCGGCCGAGGACCTGGCGGCCGACCGCCCGGAAGACGGCTGGGAGTCGGTGGACGCGTTCCTCGCGCACCCGGCGGTCGCGGGTGCCGAACTGGCGCCGGAACACCTCAGTGTCGGCAGCAACTACTTCCTCCTGCGCAGCGAGATTTCCCTCGGCCGGGTTACCATCCGCACCGAGAGCGTGGTCTACCGGCAAGGGGAAACCGGCGGCGCCGTGATCATGCGCCGGCAGGGATTCTTCGACTGAGCAGCGTATCCATGGAGAGCGATCGATGACCCCGACACTGCTGCTGCGGCTGCTCCCCGGTGACACCGGGCAAGTCCGGTGGGCCACCATCGACCGGGACGGCCGGGTGGAAGCCCGCGGCCACCACGCACCGGACACACTCGCCGGCCGCGCGGACGGCTACAGGATCGTGGCCCTGGTGCCCACCGAAGAGGTCCTGCTCACCCGCGTCACCATCCCGACCCGTAACCACCAGAAACGCCTCCAGGCCATCCCCTTTGCCCTGGAAGATCAGCTGGTGAGCGACATCGACGACCTGCATTTCGCCGCGGGCGCCCCGGACGCGGCGGGCGCCAGCACCGTCGTCGTGGTGGCGCACGAGCGGATGCACGCCTGGACCAAGGCCCTGGATCGGGCCGGCCTGACTCCGGCACACATGACCGCCGACGCCCTGGCGCTGCCGGAGCGGGCCGGCGCCTGGACGGCGCTGCTGGAGGACGGGCGTTTCGCGGTGCGCACCGGCACCGGGACCGGCTTCGCCGGGGAAACGGAGAACCTGGCCGCACTGCTGGAGGCGGCGCTGTCCGAGCATGCCGGAGCGGTGCCGGACAGGCTGCTCACTTACGGCGGGACGCCCCCCGAGAACGCCGCACTGCCACTGCCGGTGGAGCCCGGCAACCAGCCGCTGGACGCGGCCCTGGCCGAGCGCGCCGGCCACGGCGCCCTGGAGCTGCGCCAGGGCCGCCACACCATAGCCGGTGCCGAGCGCTCCCGCTGGCGGCCATGGATTCCGGCCGCGGCGCTGCTGGTGGCACTCATCGTTCTGGATACAGGCCGCTTGCTGGCGGAGCGCTGGCAGCTGCAGGGGGAACTGGCGGCCCTCGAGACACGGGTGGAATCCGTGTTCCGCGAGGTCTTCCCGGACGCCAACCGGGTGGTGGCCCCGCGGTCGCGCATGGAAAGGCGCCTGGAGCAGCTCGAGGGCGGAGAGACGGCCGGCGACGGTGACCTGCTGGACACACTGCTGGCCATCGGCCCGCATCTCAACAGAACGGACGGCCTGCGCCTGGGCAGCCTCAACTGGCGCACCGACACCCTGGAGCTGGACGTCAACGCGGACTCGCTGCAACAGCTCGATCGCCTGAAACAGACACTGGACGGCGAGAACGGTTTCACCGCCGAACTCCGCCAGGCCCGCTCCGAGGACGATACGGTGCAGGGCCGGCTCATCCTGCGCAGGGAGGCCTCATGAAACAGTGGTGGCAAGGGCTCGCGCAGCGCGAGCGGCGTGTACTGATGCTGGGGGGCTGCGCCCTGGTGGTGATTCTGTACGTGTTCGCACTGCGCCTGCCGGCGGAGCGCGCGGTGGAGGACCTGGAGGCGCGCGTGTCCCAGGAGCGCGCCCTGGCCGGCTGGATGGAGCAGACCGGGGACCGCATTCTCGCCCTCCAGGGCGAGGAACCCGCCAGTACGGACGCGGTCGACCGGGATCAGGCGCTGTTCTCACTGGCCGATGAGAGCGCCCGGGAAGCCGGCTTCGGATCGCAGCTCGCGCGCATCGAACCCGCCGGTGATGACGGCGCCCGTGTAAACTTCGAAGGCATCGCCTTCGATGCGCTGATCCGCTGGCTCGTCCACCTGCGCCAGACCTACGGCGTCACCGCCGACCAGGTCACCATCCGACGCGCCGCTGAAGAGGGGCGCGTGGACGCACAACTGCTTCTGGAGCCGTGATGAAACGACGTATCGCCCTGATCGCGCTGGGTCTGGTGGTCTTTCTCGTCACCCTGGCGCTTACCATCCCCGCCTCCCAGGCCTACCGCCTGCTGGAGGGGGAGCTGCCGCTTGATGCCATGGAACTCCAGGGCAACCTGCTGGAAGGCGGCGCCGACACCCTGGTGGTGGAGGGAATCCGCATCGATCAGGTCCGCTGGCGCCTGGACACATCGGCACTGCGGAGCGCACAGGTGGTCTACCACGTCTCCGGTCAGGTGGCCGACGGCCAGTTCAGCGGCCGGGTCAGCCCCGGGACCGACGGCCGCGTGACACTCAGCGACGTGCGTGCCGAAGTCGGCGCCGACGCCCTGGTCCGGCTGGTGGGCGAAACCCACTACCCGGCGACCCTGGGCGGCCGGGTGGATGCCACCATCCGCGACGCCGAACTGCACCGCGGTCAACCGGTCCGCCTGGACGGTGTCGTCAACTGGTCCGGCGCCAGCGTCTCGGCACTGGGCGAGACCGTCGCCCTGGGCAGCTTCGGTGCCCGCGCGGAGACCACGGCGGGGGGCGGCCTGCGCAGCGACCTGCGCAACACGGAACCGGGTCCGCTGGACGTGGACGGCATGATCGAACTGGCGCTGGACGGTACCATGACCGGAACGACACGGGTGACCACCACCGATGCGGCCAGCGAGGAGCTGCTGCAGGGCATGATGGCGCTGGGCATCCCCGATCCCACGGAGACGCTGGACATCCGCTTCGAGGGCAACATCAACGACCCCATGGGCTTCCACGGGCGGCTTCAGTAACCGGATACGCGAACCAATGGCAGACAAACCCGAGATTCTCGAAACCCGCACGGTGGCGCAGTCGCAGCTCTTCCGCGTGGAAGCCGTGGACCTGCGCTTCAGCAACGGCACCGAGGTCACCTTCGAGCGCATGCGCGGCTCCGGCCGGGTGGGCGCGGTGATCATCGTGCCCGTGGCAAGCGACGGGACGCTCAAGCTCATCCGCGAGTACGGCGTCGGCACCGAGCGCTACGAGCTGGGCCTGCCCAAGGGCCGGGTGGAGCCGGGTGAGGACATGCTGGCCGCCGCCAACCGCGAGATCATGGAAGAGATCGGCTACGCCGCCGAACGCCTCACGCCCCTGCGCGCGCTGAGCCTCGCGCCGGGCTATTTCGGCCACCGCACCCAGGTGGTGCTCGCCGAGGGGCTCTACCCTGACCCGGCGCCCGGCGACGAGCCGGAGCCACTGGAGGTGGTGGACTGGCCGCTGGCCGACCTGGAGGCCCTGGTCTTCGAGGACGAGTTCAGTGAAGGTCGCTCCATCGCCGCCCTCTACCTCGCCCGGGACTTCCTCCGCCGGCGCGACGAAGGAGGCGGCACCCCACCGTGAACCGGCAGGCCCTGAGACGACTGCTGCCCCAGGCGTGCCAGCTCGCCCGGCAGGCGGGCTTCGTCATCATGGGAATCTACCGCCAGGGGTTCGACGTGGACACCAAGGCGGACACCACGCTCATCACCCCGGCCGATCGCCGCGCCAACGCACTGCTGCGCCAGGGCCTGGCACGGCTCGGGCCGGAGCTGCCCATCGTCTCCGAGGAGACGGCGCCGCCGCCCTTCAGCGAACGGCGGGGCTGGCGGCGCTACTGGCTGCTGGACCCGCTGGACGGCACCCGCGAGTTCGTGCGCCGTTCGGATCACTTCACGGTCAACATCGCCCTGGTGGAGGATCACCGCCCGGTGCTGGGCATCGTGCATGCGCCCGCCCTGGGGCAGACCTGGTTCGGCGGGCCGGACCTGGGTGCATTCCGGCAGGCGGACGGCGGCGAACCCGTCCCCATTCGCGTATCACCCCAGGCCCGTGATCCGCTGCGCGTGGTGCTCGGCCGCAGCAACCCCGGGCCACGCACCCGCGGCACCCTGGCGCGCCTGCCGGAACACGCCACCGACGTGTGGGGGGCATCGCTGAAGTTCTGCCTCATTGCCGAGGGCCGCGCCGACTTCTTTCCCCGCTACGGCCCCATCTCGGAGTGGGACATGGGCGCGCCCCAGGCGATTCTGGAAGCCGCCGGCGGCTACATCACCGACATGCGCGACATGGCCCCGATCCGTTACAACACCCGGGACGACCTCACCACCAGCGACATCCTCGCATTCGCGGATGACCGGGTGGATTGGCGGAAATACCTGGAGTAGGGGAACGACAGTCATGGTGGACCTGAAGGTCCACCATGACCCCACTCAACCATTGTTTTCCGGCTTACGCCCGCCGCAGTTCCAGCACTGGGCGAACTGCGGCTCCAGCACCTCGCCACAGCCGGAGCAGCGCCAGTTGCGCCCGGTGGCGGGGGTGTCATCCAGTGCCTCGGCGACGATGCGCTCGGCGCGCTCGTAATCGATCTCACGCTCCACCCACAGCTCGGGCCAGACCGCGGTGGGCGGCAGCTCCCCTGCAGCACCGGCGAGCCCCATGTTCCGGGTGACACAGCGGATGCCCTCGGTTTCCAGCAGGTTGCGTACATGCCCCACCATCAACGGGCTGTGGGCGCTGTAGACGCGCTTCATGGTGACGGCCTCCCTCGCGGACGGACCGGCCCGCCGCCCGGTCTACGATAACAGCGCCCGGGTGTGCCGGGCGATCATGCCCTCCTCGTCCGTGGGCAGCACCAGCACCGGCCGACTGTCCGCGGCGCTGATGAACAGGGCGTTGGCATCATTGGCCGGGGCGCTCAGCGCCAGCCCGAGGCTGCCCAGGCGGCCGACGATGCCGGCACGCACCGCCGGCGCGTTCTCGCCAACGCCGGCGGTGAACACCAGGGCGTCCACGCCGCCCAGGGCCACGGCCAGGGAGCCGATCTCCCGCGCCGCCCGGTAGCAGTAGGTCTCCACCGCCTCCGCCGCCTCCGGTGCATCGCTGCCCAGCAGCTCGCGCATGTCGTGGCTGATACCGGACATGCCCAGCAGGCCGGAGCGGTGGTAGAGCATGTCCTGCACCTCGTCGCGGCTCATGCCCTGCTCCAGCAGATACAGCACCACCCCCGGATCCAGGGCACCGCAGCGCTGCCCCATGGGCAGGCCGTCCAGGGCGGTGAAACCCATGCTGGTGGCCACGCTGCGGCCGTCATGCATGGCGCAGAGGCTGGCGCCGTTGCCCAGGTGCGCGGCGATCACCCGCCCGGGGGCGATGCGCGGATGCGCCTCGCGCAGCGCGGTGATGATGGCCTCGTAGGAGAGCCCGTGAAAGCCGTAGCGGATCACGCCGCGCTCGCTCCATTCCCGCGGCAGGGCGAAGCGCTGGGCCACGGCATCCTGGGTGCGGTGGAAGGCGGTATCGAAGCAGGCCACCTGCGGCAGATCCGGCCGCAGGTCCGCAAGAATCCGCACCGGCGCCAGGTTGTGGGGCTGGTGCAGCGGCGCGAGGCTGCTCAGGGACTCCAGCGCCGCGGTGTTGTCTTCGGTCAGCCGCACCGGCGCGTGGAAATCCACGCCGCCGTGCACCACGCGATGCCCGGCCGCCAGCAGGCGGTCATACCCCACGGTGTCGTCCAGCCACGCCAGCAGCCGCTCCAGGGCGGAGCGGTGATCGCTGTCCTTCAGCGCCTCGTCGGTGACCACCCCGCCATCGGGGTCGCGCACCCGGAAGCGCGCGTGCGCGCCGCCAAGCCCGTCCGCCTGACCGCGCCAGTGGTTGACCGGCGGTTCCCCGGCGCCGTAGACGGCGAACTTGATGCTCGACGAGCCGGCATTGAGGACCAGCAGACTGGACGCGTCGCTCATGGCTGGCGACCCTCCCGGTAGTAGGCGGCGAGCAGCAGTGCGATGGCGCAGGAGGCGGTCCGCGAGAAGACGTCGTCGGCGCGACTGGTGAGCACGATGGGCACCCGTGCTCCGAGCACGATGCCGGCCGCCTCGGCGCCGGCCAGGTAGTGCAGCTGCTTGCCCAGCATGTTGGCGGACTCCAGATCCGGCGCCAGCAAGACGTCCGCCCGTCCGGCCACCTCGGAGCGGATGCCCTTGGTCTTCGCCGCCTCCTCGGAGATGGCATTGTCGAATCCCAGCGGCCCGTCGAGCCGGCCGCCACGGATCTGACCGCGGTCGGCCATCTTGCACAGGGCGGCGGCATCAATGGTGGAGCGGATCTGCGGGTTGACCTCCTCCGTGGCGGAGAGAATGGCCACGCGCGGGCTGTCCACACCGAGGGCCTGGGCCAGCTCGATGACGTTGCGGCAGATATCCGCCTTGGTGGTGAGGTCGGGGCTGATGTTCAGCGCCGAGTCGGTGATCAGCAGCGGGCGCGGATAGGTGGGCACGTCCATGGCCCAGACGTGGCTCATGCGCCGGTCGGTGCGCAGACCGCCCCGCCGGGCAACCACCTCCTGCATCATCTCGTCGGTATGCAGCTTGCCCTTCATGAGCACCGCCACGTCGCCCCCGGCGGCCATGGCCACCGCGGTCTCGGCGGCTTCGTGGCTGTGCTCGGTGGCAACAATCTCGGTGTCACCCAGATCCAGCCCGGCGCTGTCGGCACAGTCACGGATCTTCGCCTCCGGCCCCACCAGCACCGGCTCGATCAACCCCTGCCGCGCGGCTTCCATGGCGCCTGCCAGGCTCGGCTCATCCACCGGATGGACCACGGCGGTGCGCAGGGCCGGGAGACCCTCGGCCATGTGCAGCAGCCGCCTGAGCTGGCGGCGGGGCTCTCCCTGTTGCGCGCTGTCTGTCTCGCTCATTCCGTGCTCCCTGGCGTTCAGCCGACGATGTGATAGCCGGCGTCGATGTATGTGGTGTTGCCGGTGAGGGTCTTCGCCCGGTCGCTGACCAGCAGGGCGGCCATGGCACCCACGTCGTTGATGTCGGCGAGGCTCTCCTGCGGCGCCCGCTCACGGGCGCGCTCCAGCAGTTCGTCGAAGCGGCTGATGCCCGAGGCGGCGCGGGTCCTGAGCGGCCCCGGCGACAGCGCATGCACGCGGATTCCCTGTGGGCCGAGTTCGGCGGCGGCGTACCGGACACTGGCCTCCAGCGCCGCTTTCACCGGCCCCATGAGGTTATAGTCGTCCACGACTTTCTCCGCACCGTAGAAACTCACGGTCAGCAGCGCGCCACCATCATGCATCAGCGGCTCGGCCAGCCGCGCCATGCGCAGAAAACTGTGGCAGGAGACGTCCATGGCCTGCAGGAAGCCGGCCTGGCTGCAGTCCACCACCCGGCTGTGCAGGTCCTCGCGCGGTGCAAAGGCGATGGAGTGGAGCACGAAGTCGAGCCCGCCCCACTCCTGCTCGATGCGCCGGAACACGGCCTCCAGCTGCCCCTCCTCGCGCACGTCACAGGGCTCGAACAGCGACGCGCCAACCCGACGTGCCAGCGGTTCCACGTACGGGCGCGCCTTGTCGTTGACGTAGGTCAGGGCCAGCTCGGCGCCCAGCTCACGAAACGCCTTTGCACAGGCCCAGGCGATGGAGTCTTCGTTGGCGACGCCGACCACGAGACCGCGCTTGCCGTGCAGCGAGAGAAACTCCGACATGCATGCCCTCCTGTTTGAGGCTCCGGAGCAAGGTTACCCGTCTCGTCCCCCGGCCTCTTGATCCTGATCATCTTCGGGGGCGGCCTGTCTCACCGGAAACGGCTGCGTGGCGCTGCCGGTGTAGAGGCTGAGGTGCGGGTAGGGAATCTCGACCCCCTGCTCGTCGAACGCCTTCTTGATCTCCAGCGGCAGGGTGTTGCGCAGCTCGATGAAGTTGTCCCTGACCGCCCACACCGACACCTGCAGATCCACCGACGAGCTACCGAACCCCTGGAAGAAGATCTGCGGTTTCGGCTCTTCGAGACACAGCGGGTTGGCGTCCATGACACCCTCCAGCACGGTCTTCACGCGACCGATGTCCTCCTTGTAGGCGACGCCCAGCTGCAGGTCATAGCGGCGGATGGGGAATCGCGAGTAGTTGGTGACCTGGGTCTTCACCAGCGTCTCGTTGGGCACGCGAACGAACAGGTTGTCGCGGGTGCGCAGCTTGACCGAGAGCAGGTCGATGGCCAGCACCTCGCCCACGGTGTCGCCGATCTGGACGAAATCACCGATCTGGAACGGTCGCTCGGCGATCAGGAACAGGCCGCTGATTAAATTCGACGCCGAGGTCTGCGAGGCAAAGCCGATGGCCACGGTCAGAATACCGGCAGCACCCAGCAGCACACCCAGGCGGAAGCCGAGCTGATGCAGCGCCGAGGCGATGACCAGGCCGAGGATCACGTAGAAGATCACCCGCCGGGCGATGGTGGTCTGGTGCAGATCCAGGCGCAGGCTGAGCACGCGCGCCGCCGACCGCGACACCAGCCGCGCCAGCAACCAGCCCACGGCAAGAATGATGGCCGCCTGCACCATGCCGGCCCAGTTGACGGCCACCAGCTGATCCCAGAGGGTCGTACCGAACTCTCCCACTTACAGCCTCCACCACATCCGGTTGACGCCTGCTCAGAACAGGGCGCTGAACGCCCGCACCAGGGTGTTGCGCTGGGGCACTTCCCGGGGCTCCGCGATTCTGGCCGCGCCGGGTGCTTCCGCGGGCGCCCCGCGCCCCAGCTCCAGATCGGCCAGGCCACCGTCGGCGCGCCGGGTCAGCGTCACCTCCTCACTCCAGAAGCGCCCGTCACCATCACGATACAGGCTGAGCGTGGAGACCGGCAGCCGCACACGATCCAGCAACAGCGTATCGTCACCGTGATTGCGGATCACCAGCGGCGTGGTCGCCCGGTTGGGCAGGTTCGGGTGATCCGCAAGATTCAGGCGGCACCGGCTGCGGGTCGCGTAGCAGATGACCCCTTCGCGGGTATTGTCACCGAACCAGGTGTCGGACAGGCGCACGCTCGGGAACTCGATCATCTGACGCCGCGGCTCCCCGGCGGAGACCACCACCCACAGGGGATAGCTGAGGTACAGGCGGACCGTCTCGCCGGACGGAATGCTCAACGGGGTCAGGGGGCGCGAGACAATGCCCCGATCCGGCAGTCGCACGCTGATGGTGAGATCGGGGCTGTCGCCCGCAAGCACGAACCGGTGTTCCTTGCGGTCCGCGGTCTCGTTGCGGACCTCCTCGCGCCGGTCCAGGGTCACGGTATCGGCGTACAGGTCGCCGTCGCTCTTGTGGCGGAGCATCCACTCCATGGGGCTGCGGTGGATGGTCAGCGACAGCGGGCCGACATCCAGCGCCAGGGTGGTGTCCACCGGCACGGAGAAATCCCCGACCCAGGCGTCCGGTCGCAGGCGTTCGGTCATGCTACTTCCCCCGGGACGGCACCATGAGGACGGCCTCCCCCGCGGTGACGGGCTTGTCGTCAACGTAGCAGGTGGTGTCGCAGGTGACGATGTTCTTGTCCGGCCGCAGACCGGTGATCTCCACCCGGGCGATGACCCGGTCGCCGATCCGGACGGGCGCCTTGAAGCTCAGGGTCTGGTTGAGATAGACCGCGCCGGGCCCGGGCAGCTTCATGCCCATGACCGCCGACAGATAGGCCCCGCTCAACATGCCGTGGGCGATGCGCGTACCGAAGCGCGTGCCGTTGGCGTAGGCCTCATCCAGATGGAGCGGGTTGAAATCGCTGCTGACACCCGCGAAGTTCACCAGGTCCGCTTCCGTCACGGTCTTGGAGAACGACGCGTGCATGCCCAGTTCCAGTTCTTCGAAACGGTATCCGTCGGTCAAGGCAGTCTCCCGTTGGTGGACATCCAGACAATGACAGAAAACGGGCTGCGGCTCAGCCCTCATCCGCCTCCTGCAGCAGCCGCATCGGCGAGACACGGTACAGCCGGCGCGTCGCCGCCAGCCCCGCGAGCGCAACCACCAGGGCGCCCACGCCCGCGCCGATGAGCGGCAGCCACGGGTTGAAGACGTAATCCAGCTCGAACAGTTCCCGCGCCATGACAACGCCGGCCAACGCCGCCCCGGCACCGGCCAGCAACCCGGCCACGGCACCGAGCAGCAGGAACTCGGTGGCCGCCAGGCGACGGATCAGCGCCCGGCGCGCACCCATGGCCCGGAGTAGCGCACTCTCGAACTGCCGCTCTTCCCGGGTGACCTGCAGCGCCGCCAGCAGCACCACCAGCCCCGACAGCAGAGTGAGAAACGCCATCAACTCCACCACGCGCGCCCCCTGGTCCATGATACCCCGCACCGTGTCGAGAATGGCCGTGACGTCGATCAGGGTGACACTGGGGTGCTGGCGCACCAGCTGCGCCAGCAGTGACGACTGCTCCGATGGCAGGTAGAAGCTGGTGATGTACGTGGCCGGGGCATCGTCCAGCAGCCCGGGTGCGGCGGCGGCAAAGAAGTTCACGTTGAAGCTGTCCCACTGCACGGCGCGCAGGTTGGTAATGGGCGCACTGTAGCGCTCGCCGGCGATGTCGAAGTGCAGGGTGTCACCCACGCCCACGCCGAGGCGCTCCGCCATCTCCTCTTCCAGCGAGAACTGCTCCGGATCGGGCGCATCCGGCTCCCAGAAGGCTCCGGCCACGACGCTGTTGTCCTCCGGGAGCCGCTCCAGCCAGGAGAGATTGAACTCCCGCGCCACCAGGCGCTGTGTGCGCGGCTCGTCGTAGTCCGAGGGGCGGATGTCACGGTCGTTGATGCCCACGAGGCGCGCCCGGACCATGGGGTACACCGATGTCTCCACGCCGGCATCGTCGAGCGTAGCGGCGAGCTCATCGGCCTCGTCCGGCTGGATGTTGATGAGGAAGTAGTTGGCCGCGTCGTCGGGCACGCCACCCTGCCAGGTGGCCAGAAGGTCGTTGCGCACCAGCGTCAGCAGCACCAGCGCCATCAGCCCGAGCCCCAGGGCCATGATCTGGATGACGGCCGTCCACGGACGGCGGGTCAGCCCGGAGAGCAGCAGCGAGGCACTGCCCCGCCGGCCGCGCTGGCGCCGCAGGAACCAGATCACGCCGCCACCGGCCAGCGCCAGGGCGGCCAGTGTCGCCATGACGGCACCGAAGACGTAGACACTCAGCAGCAGGTCGCCGGCCTGCCACCACATCAGCCCGAAGACCGCGGCCAGGGCGATGACGTAGATGCTGGCGCCGCGGTAGACGTGATCGCCCAGGTCCCGGCGCAGCACTCGCAGCGGCGGTACGCGCTTGAGCCGGAGCACCGTGGGGATGGCGAACCCCAGCAGAATGACCTGGGCGGCGAGAATACCCACGGCGGCCGGCCGCGGCGACGGTGGCGGCAGCGCGGGGAGGTAGTCCGCCAGCAGTTCCAGCATGGCCAGATGGACCAGAAACCCGAGCGCCGTACCGGCCACCGCGGCGAACAGGCCCAGCCAGATCATCTTCCAGGTCAGCATGGCGACGATCTGCTTCTGGGTGGCGCCCAGGCAGCGCATGACCGCCACCCGGTCCAGATGACGGGCCGCGTAACGGCGGATGGTCAGCAACATGGCGACGCCGCCCACCACCACGGTGAGCAGCGCGCTGAGCCCGAGAAACCGCTCCGCCGCCTCCATGGCCTGGGCGACGCCGGGCTGCTCCTGCCCCGGTGACTCCAGGGCCTGGTCAGTGCCGAGCCGCCCCTCCACCTGGCGCGCCCATTCGGCCACGTCACCGCTGTCACCGGCCACCAGCAGCCGGTGGGTCACCCGGCTCGCCTGCTGGACCAGGCCGGTGTCGGGCACGTCGTCCAGGTGCATCATCACCCGCGGTGACAGGCTCTGGAAGCCGCCCCCGCGATCGGGCTCGAGAAACAGTAGCTGGCTCAGGGTGAAGCGGCTGGCGCCCAGCTCCACGGCGTCACCGGGATCCAGGCCGAGCTGCAGAAGCAGCCGCGGCTCGGCCCAGACCTCGCCGCGCTCGGGGATACCATCCACCGGCCGGGCGTCGGCGTCCGGGTCGCTGCCCACTTCCAGGCGGCCGCGCAGGGGATAGCCGCGGCTGACGGCCTTGACGGCGGTGAGCTGTGTCTCGTCACCGGCCAGGACGACACTGGTGAACTCCAGCGTGCGCGCGGTGGTCAGGCCCAGCTCCAGGGCGAGGCTCTCCGGCTCCGGCCCGATGGCGGAGTTGCTCACCAGCGCCCGGTCGGCACCCAACAGTTCGGCGGCACGGCCTTCGGTGCCGGCCGCCACCCGGTCCGCCAGCCAGGCCACCGCGGTAATGGCCGTGACCGCCAGCACCACGGCCGTGGCCAGCAGGCGCAGCTCGCCAGCACGCCAGTCGCGCCGAAGCAGGCGCAGCCCCTGGCGTGGCGCTCTCATGCGGCCACCAGCTGGCCGCGATCCAGATGCAGGGTCCGGTGACAGCGCGCCGCCAGCTGCGGGTCGTGGGTGACTACCACCAGTGTCGTGCCGTGGGCGCGATTGAGCTCGAACAGGAGATCCTGGATGCGCGCACCGGTGGCCTGGTCCAGGTTACCCGTGGGCTCATCGGCGAGCAGCACTCTCGGCGCACCAACAAAGGCCCGGGCGATGGCCACGCGCTGCTGCTCGCCGCCGGAGAGTTGGTTGGGATAGTGATCCATGCGCTCCGCCAGCCCGACCTGCTCGAGCGCCTGGCGCGCGGGCGTGACCGGGTCTTTGCGGTCGGCCAGCTCCAGGGGCATCATCACGTTCTCCAGGGCGGTCAGCCCACCCAGCAGGTGGAACGCCTGGAAAACGAACCCCACCTGCTCGCCCCGGACCCGTGCACGCTGGTCCTCGTCCAGCGCGGTGAGCTCGGAGCCGCCGACATGAACCCGGCCTTCGGTGGGCACGTCGAGGCCGGCCAGCAGCCCGAGCAGCGTGGACTTTCCCGACCCGGAGGCGCCCAGAATCGCGAGCGTTTCTCCCTGTGCGATGGCAAGATCGATATCCTGAAACAATCGAATGTCACCATCGGGACCGCGAAAGACCATGCCGAGCCCTTCCGCACGAAGCACACTGCCGCTTGCAGCATCACCCATCACTCATTCCCTCCTGCTGCGCCTCGTCGTGGCGGCGGTTCTGTTGCTGGGTCTGGCCGGCCCGGGCCTGGCCGGGGAGCGCACCGTCCTCGTCCTCGGCGACAGCCTGAGCGCCGCCTACGGCATGGACCGTGACCAGGGCTGGGTTGCCCTGCTGGACCAACGGCTGGCCGAGGAAGACCTGCCCTGGCGCGCCGCCAATGCCAGCACCAGCGGCGACACCACCCGCAACGGTCTCAGCCGCCTGCCCCAGGCGCTGGAGCGCCACGAACCGGACATCGTCGTGGTCGCCCTTGGGGGCAACGACGGCCTGCGCGGCGTCAGCCCCGGGGAGATCGAGCGCAATCTGGGGCGGATCGTGGAGACGGCCCGCGACGCGGGCGCCCGGGTGCTGATCGCCGGTGTACGCATTCCCCCGAATTATGGCCAGGCCTATACCGAACGGTTTACCCAGTCGTTCGCCAATGTTGCCACGGAATACGATCTCGCGCTGGTGCCGCGGATCCTCGACGGTGTCGCCGAGGATCCGGGCCTCATGCAGAGCGACGGCATCCACCCCACCGCCGACGCCCAGCCGCTGATCCTGGACACCATCTGGCCGGAATTGAGACCCATGCTGGCCGAGTAAGGTTCCCGGGGGCATGGGCTCCGGGGGATGGTGGACCTGAAGGTCCACCCTACGGGGTTCGGGCCCGGGGGGCCCGGGCGTGGGGGCCGGGCGCTCGACGGTGGAATGGTGGACCTGAAGGTCCACCATCTGCTGGAGGTCTACCCTACTCCCGGGGCGGCACAGTGCCCCAAGCTCGGCGTAGGGTGGACCTTCAGGTCCACCATCTGCGGGCGCTCCCGCCCGCGGTTACTCCTCGTTCAGCACGTCCAGCAGCCGCGGGATCAAGCGCGCCAGCTCCAGGCTCATGATGGTGAAGTCGCTGTCGAAGCGCTCGGCGTCGGTGTTCGTCTCGGTCTCGGCCCGCTCGTCCTGGACGGCGTCCAGGAAACGCAGGCGCTTGATGCTCATGTCGGCATCCAGCATGAAGCTGACCCGGTCCTGCCAGGTGAGCGAGAGCCGGGAGACCCGCTTGCCGGCCTTGATGTGGTTCTTCACTTCCGTGGAGGACAGGTCGATGCGCTTGCAGCGCACCTCACCACCTTCCAGCTCCGGGTCCACGAGGACGCATTCGTCGCCCAGGGCGAAGTCCGTGGGCAGGCTGTCGCGGGTAAGCCAGCGGGTCATCACCGACTGCGGCGCCGCTTCCGGCTCGGCCGGCGCCAGCGGCAGGGTACCGAGCACGTCACGCAGGCGCTCGCTGAACTCCTCGGCCTTCTTCCAGTTGGCGGCGTCCACCAGTAGCCAGCCGTTGTTCGTGTCCACGTAGCCGAAGGTGCGCTTGCTGCGGCTGAACGCCCGCGGCAGCAGGTCCAGCACGATTTCGTCCTTGAGGCGGTCCTTCTCCTTCTTGCGGACCTTGCGCGCCTCCTGCTCCTCGATGACGTGCACCCGCTCCTGCAGGGATTCGCGGATCACGGCAGCCGGCATGAGCTTGCTCTCCTCCTTGAGCGCCATCATCAGGCAACCACCGGCAGGGTGGACGAGCTGGACGTGCCCCTCGCCCAGGGGCGGGCTCCAGCCACCGGACTCCATGTCCAGCCGGCCGCAGGGCTCGAAGACGTCCCGGGCCAGGCGCTCGTCCAGGGCCTCGGCATCGTGGGGGAAGTCCTGCTCCAGGACGTAGAGGCAGAGGTTCTTGAACCACATAATGCGTTCCTTGTCGGTGTTGGGAGTCGTGGGGTGGTGGACCTGAAGGTCCACCTTACGCCGAATGCAAGCGACCGTGCCGTAGCCGGGAGTAGGGTGGACCTTCAGGTCCACCATGGACGTTACCGCGTCAGGGCCGCCCGTGCAGCCAGTGCGCGCTGGCGGGCGTCGTCGTGATCGTTGCCGAAGGCGACCATGTGCCCCATCTTGCGCCCCGGCTTGGCTTCGGTCTTGCCGTAGAGGTGCAGCTTGATCTGCGGGTCACCCAGGGCGGCTGCCCAGTCGGGCTCGCCGGTCGCCCACAGATCGCCAAGCAGGTTGACCATGGCCGCCGGCCGCAGCAGTTCGGTACTGCCAAGGGGCAGACCGCACACGGCGCGCACCTGCTGCTCGAACTGGCTGGTGACGCTGGCATCGAAGCTGAAATGCCCGGAGTTGTGGGGCCGCGGCGCCAGCTCGTTGACCATGAGCTCGCCATCGGCCCGCAGGAAGAACTCCACGCACAGCACGCCCACCACGTCCAGCGCCTCGAGAATGCCGCGGGCAACATCCACGGCGCGCTCGCGCACCGAGGCTGGCAGGGGCGCCTCCGGAACGGACACATCGAGAATGTGGTTGTGGTGGTCGTTGGTCACCACGCCCCAGTGGGCGAAACTGCCGTCGATCCCCCGGGCGGCGACCACGGAGACCTCGCACTGGAAATCCACCAGCGTCTCCAGCACCGCCGGACCACTGCCGATGGACTCCCAGGCGGCATCCACTTCAGCCGCATCGCGGATTACCGCCTGGCCCTTGCCGTCGTAGCCGAAACCGGCGGTCTTGAGCACGGCGGGCAGGCCGAGCGCGGCGATGGCGCCATCCAGTGCCTCGCGGGAATCCACATCCCGGAACGGCGTCACGGGAAAGCCGTGGTCGTTGAGAAAACCCTTCTCGCGACTGCGGTTCTGGCACACGTGCAGCACCTGCCCGGCCGGCCGCACCGGCGCGTGACGCTCGGCGCAGTCGGTGGTCGCTGCCGGCACGTTCTCGAACTCGAAGGTGAGGACGTCCACACCGCGGGCGAAATCGGCCACGGCGTCCAGGTCGTCATAGTCGGCGGTGACTTCCCGATCGGCCAGGTGGCCGGTCGGGGTATCGGCCCCGGGTGACAGGGTATGCACCCGGTAGCCCAGCCGCCGGGCCGCCGAGGCGGTCATCCGCCCGAGCTGGCCGCTGCCGAGAATGCCGATGGTCGCCCCGGGAAGAATGGCCTGGCTCACGGCAGGGTATCCTCCATCACTTTCTGCGCCTGGGCGCGGCGAAAGGCGTGCAGCTTCTCCCGCAGCTCCGGCCGGCCGTTGGCGAGAATCGACACGGCCAGCAGCGCGGCGTTCTTCGCCCCCGCGGTGCCGATGGCCAGGGTGGCCACGGGCACGCCGCCGGGCATCTGCACGATGGAGTACAGGGAGTCGATCCCCTTCATGGTGCGGCTCTCCACCGGCACCCCAAGCACCGGCAGGGTGGTCTGGGCGGCGACCATGCCGGGCAGGTGGGCAGCACCGCCGGCACCGGCAATGATCACTTCCAGGCCACGCCCTTCCGCCTCGACCGCATACTGGGCCATCCACTCGGGCGTGCGGTGCGCGGAGACGATCCGGCACTCGTGGGCCACCCCGAACTCGGTCAACGTCTCGTCGGCATGGGCCATGGTGTCCCAGTCCGACTTGCTGCCCATGATCACGCCCACCAGTGGCTGTTCACTCATATCTGTATCCGTTCGTGGAAAAAACCAGAGATTCTAGCACCTCGCGGCGAACAAGCAGAGTGCCCTTAATCGCACGCAAATACGCGAACGTTCTCAAGAAACCCGGGCAGGTCATCCTGGTGCGGCGAATGCCCCGCCAGGGCGTGAACACGCAGAAGGGAATCCGGCGTGTGGCGGTGGACGTAGCGGGCGACGTCCAGCCCGTAGAAACTGCGGGCACCAAAGACAAGCAGCGTGGGCACGTCCACCCGCTCCACTTCGGGGCGGTAGTCGCGCCGGGAGAAATGCTCCCAGCAGCGAATCCACGGCTCCGGGTCGAGGGCGTCCAGACGCTGCCGGCGCGTCTCGCGGAACATCGCCTCCAGCCGCGCCGCGCCACTGCCCGGCTCCACCTGGCGCCCGCGGGTGATGAACGCCATGGTGGTGCCGACGAAATCCGCGCGCAGCGCGTCGATGAAGGCCTGATTGTCGGCCTCGCTGAAAGCGCCGAACAGCCCCAGCGACCAGTCCGCATCGGTGAGCAGCCGCGGCGACTGGTCGACCAGGCACAATCGGCCGATGCCGTCGCAGCCGAACTGGCGCACGTACTCCCAGCAGGTCAGGGCACCCATGGAGTGACCCAGCACCAGCGGTGCCTGCAGGTCGAAGGCCTGGATCAGCGCCCGCAGGTCGGCCGCAAGCACGTCGATCCCGGCGACACCCGGGTCGAAATAGGGCCGCGCCTCCCAGATGTAACAGGTGCGATCCTGTGCCAGGCGCTGGACGACCGGGTACCAGTCGGTGTAGGCGCCAAGCCAGCCGGGGATGATCACCAGTGGCGGCCCGCTGCCCAGCACGTGCACCGGCAGACGCAGACCGTCATGGCTCTGAAAACTGTGCTCGCGCATCGCTGCCGCTGCTGCTGAACCGGGCCGCCGATTATGGGCAGCGAGACGGGCGGGGGCAAGAGAGCGTGACGCAGTTCACACCGTCACCCACCCGCCTGGATGGTAGACTGCGAATATCTCAGCGGTGTGTTCAACGGAGGCACCATGGATATTGCCAGCGCATTCCACTCGGCGACGGCCGGCCTGCAGCGGGCCGATCAGGAAATGCAGCGCAACGCGGAAACGGTGGCTCGCGTGACCGCCGGTGTCGACGAGAACGAGGACCTCAACACCGCGCTCGTGGAATCCACCCAGAACGAGACCCTGGCGCGCGCATCGGTGAACACCGTGCAAAGCGTCGATGAGGCGGAACAGACCCTCGGCCGCATTCTGGACACCGAAGCCTGACGCCCTGCTGCCGGCGTCACGCGGCGCCGGCCACTTCCTCCGCAAAGGTGCCGAGCTGCTCGTCCTCACGACGGCAGCTCATGCCGATGTTGTTCAGTTTCGGCTCGGAGATACCCCGCAGGATCCGCCGCGTCGGACGATCCTCGTAACCCGCCCGATACCAGTCCACACAGGCGCCCACCATGTCCGTGAGGCGCGCCCAGTCGCCCTGGTAGTCCGGGTCGGCGTGGTGCGCAACCACCGTCACCAGGGGATCCGGCAGATCCCAGCTCGCCAGCAACCGACTGCCCGACTGGTAGTGATCGAACCCGAGCTCACGCTGCTCGCGCTCGGCGAGACGGGTGTCGTCGCGGTCGTCGGCGGTGAGGGCGCGCTGCATGGCGTCGGGGAAGACGTGAGCGTTTGCGAGGACACCGATGTTGTGGAGCAGGCCGGCGAGATACCCGGCCGCCGTCTCGGTCTCGAGCGGCACATAGTTGCCCAGCTTGCTGGCGCAGAGCGCGACGTTCATGCTCGCCCGCCAGAAACGGCCCTGATTGAGGGCGGGGCAGGAGCAGGACTGGAACTGCGCGCTCAACAGCGTGGTGGTCGCCAGCACCCGCACCCGGTTGAGCCCAAGCCGCACGGCGGCGTCATCAACGCTGTAGATGGGCTGGTAGCCGGTGAAGAATGCGGCGTTGGCGGCAGAGACCACGCGGCCGCTGGTGCCGGGATCCATGGCAAGGGCGGCGGCGACATCGGGCAGCGGTGCGTCCTTGTCGTTGACGACCTTGAGGATGTCCTGCACGAAGCGGGGCAACGTGGGAAGTTCCTCGATCCTCTCCAGATCCTGCTGTGCCATTGTCACCTGCCAGGGACGTTACAGACGGTCCAGCCGTTCGATACGGCCCGATTCGTCATAGTAAAGGCGAAACCGGCCATGCACGCCGTCGTGGTTCACAAAAGCGCGAAGCCGATTCGCCGGGAACTGAACCCAGACGCCGTCGTCGCTGCAGACGACCACCTGGCTGCTGTAGCCGCCGTAGTAGGCCAGCATGTCGTCGCGCGAGACATTGAGCGTGAAATCGACCGTTGCCACGCCGGTATCTTACACGTTCCCGGCGGGCTGGAAAGACCGGTCAGGCGTGTTCGCGGACGTAGGCACCCGGTGCGTCCTCGATCACCGGCAGCGCCCCCGCCCCGGGCTGCCGTGCAGCGACCTTCGCCGACGCCTGCCCGGCAAGCCACTGCTCCCACTCCGGCCACCAGGAGCCGGGGGCCCATTCGGCGCTGTCCAGCCATTCGGCGGCAGTACCGGGGGTGTTGTCACCCACCCAGTACCCGTACTTCTCCCGCGACGGCGGGTTGATGATACCGGCGATATGGCCCGAGCCACCCAGGATGAACCGCGGCCGCCCACCGATCAGGTGCACTCCCTGATAGCAGGTCTTCCAGGGCGCAATGTGGTCTTCCCGGGCGGAGACGAAGCAGCTGGGTATATCGACCTTTCCCAGGTCGATGGGAACGCCATCCAGCTCGATGCCGCCCGGCTCCCGCAGGCGGTTCTCCTGGTACATGTTGCGCAGGTAGAAGGTGTGCATCCGCGCCGGCATGTTGGTGCAGTCCTGGTTCCAGTAGAGCAGGTCGAACGGGAACGGGTCGTCGCCCTTGAGGTAGTTGTTGATGAAGAACGACCAGATCAGGTCGTTGGCGCGCAGCGTCGCCATGGTGGTCGCCATGGCCCGTCCTTCGAGAAACCCCTGGCTGCCCATGCGGCGCTCCAGGTTCCGGAGCTGCTCCTCGTCGATGAAGATCTCCAGCTCGCCCGGCTCGGAGAAATCGAGCATGGCGGTGAAGAAGGTGATGCTCTTGATGCGCGCGTCGTTGTTCGCCGCCATGTACGCCAGGGTCGCCCCCATGAGCGTGCCGCCCAGGCAGTAGCCGACGCAGTTGACGTCCGTCTCGCCGGTGGCCTGCTCGATGGCGTCCAGCGCCGCCAGCGGCCCTTCCACCATGTAGTCGGCGAAGGTCTTGTCGGCGTAGTCGCTGGTGGGGTTCTTCCAGGAGATCACGAACACGGTATGCCCCTGATCCACCATGTACTTGATCATGGAATTCCGCGGCTGGAGATCCAGGATGTAGTACTTGTTGATCCATGGCGGCACGAACAACAGCGGCCGCTTGTAGACCGTGTCGGTGGTGGGCGTGTACTGAATGAGCTGGATCAGATCGTTCTGGAACACCACCTTGCCGGGCGTGATGGCCAGATTGTGGCCCACCTCGAACGCCTCGGTGTCGGTCATGCTGACGCGCAGCCTGCCCTCGCCCGCGGCCAGATCGTCCAGCAGATTGCGTAGCCCGCGCAGGAGATTCTGTCCGCCCGTCTCGACGGTCTTCTCCAGCACCTCCGGATTCGTTGCGACGAAATTGGTGGGCGACAGGGCATCCACGAACTGCCGGGTGTGGAAGTCCACCTTGCGCGCCGTCTGCTCGTCCAGACCCTCCACGTTGCGCACGGTGGAGTGCACGTAGTCCGCCGCCAGCAGGTAGGACTGCTTGATGAAATCGAAGATGGGGCTGTCTTCCCAGGCATCGTGGCTGAAGCGTTTGTCACCCCGCTCCGGGTCGATGACCGACTCGCGGTTCTGCCCGAGGAACCGCATGGTGGTGTTGTTCACGAGCTGCGCGTAGTCCTGCCAGAAGGCGATCTGGGACTGGGCGAGCTGCATCGGATTGGAGACCATCCGCGAGGCGAGCTGCTGGAACAGCCCCGACATGTGCAGGGCGTCGTCCAGATCAATGTGATGGGCCGACTGCTCGCGGGTCACGAACTCGTTGACAAGCTCCTGGCTGCGGGTCGTGATATCCACCAGGGTGCGGGAGAGTTCCCGGGGGTCCATCGCTGGCGCGGGTTCGGGCTGTTTCTCGACCATGAACGTCGACCTCGAAGGCTGCCGGATATGCCGGCCGATGGGTCGCCGCCGCCAGGGGGGCACGCACCCCGGGGCGGCGAAACCGGCGCTTGCGCGCACTTCAAGGTATCTTACGGCACAGCAGCAAGGCACTCAACTGGAATCGCACCGAGGCAGCGCACGCAGGACACTGATTTGACAGCCTTTTCCAACACCCCAACGGATAAACAGGAACAGTGTTACGTCACGCAGGAGGCTGCGCCGGGCGCGGGGAAGACGGCAGCCGCCCTGGCCCGCCGCTGGAGCCTGCCGCTGGCGACCGCCGAGACCCCGCCAGGGTTGCGGCTGACGACGGGCGCCAACGGCGTCAGCCTGACGGACAGCCGCCCAGGCAGCCCCGGTCTTATCCGCGTCGATTTCCTGGAGCCCCGCTTCCTGCGGCGCCTGCAGCAGGCGGGGGCCGCCCGGGAGCCCCTGGTGCGCGCCGTGGGTGCCCGCCGCGGCGACCGCCCCCGGGTACTGGACGCGACCGCAGGCCTGGGCCAGGACGCCGCGATCCTCGCCATGGTCGGCTGCCCCGTGACGCTGGTGGAGCGCTCCCCGGTGCTTGGCGCCCTGCTGGAGGACGGACTGGCCCGTGCACGGCTCGATCCGCGCACCCAGGCCATGGCCAGCAGGATGACGCTGATCAGCGCCGACAGCGGCGACTACCTGGCCCGGCTGGAGGCGACCGACAGACCCGACGTGGTCTATCTGGATCCCATGTACCCGCACCGGCGCACCGGCGGCAAGTCCGGCAAGGCGATGCAGCACCTGCAGGCGCTGCTGGGCCCGCCGGACGACGCCGGCCCGCTGCTCGCACCCGCCCTGGCCGCAGCAGCACGACGGGTGGTCGTGAAACGCCAGCGCCGCGCACCCGCTCTTGGCGGCACGGCGCCCGACTTCAGCGTGGGCGGCAGCAGCACCCGCTTCGACGTCTATCACCGTACGTAGCGACACCGCACCGCGCCCCGGACAGGGGCGCACCGCTCGGGTACCATGGCCTGCAACCGGACGACGCCGCGCTTTCACATTCGAAAAGAGCCGAACCACCGCGAGGCAGCAATGCACGATCTCACTCCCCGGCAGGAACGCATCATGGAACGGGTCAGAAAGGATGGCTTCGTCGCCATCGACGGCCTTGCCGAGGAGTACGAGGTCACGCCCCAGACCATCCGCCGGGATATCAATCAGCTCTGCGCCGCCGGCCTTCTGCGCCGCCACCACGGTGGTGCCGGCCTGCCATCGAGCGTTGAGAACGTCGCCTACCGGGCCCGCAAGGTCATGCAGCTCGACGCGAAACAGGGCATTGCGCGCACACTGGCCGCGCAGGTCCCGGACCAGGCATCGCTGTTCATCACCCTGGGCACCACCAACGAGGAGATCGCCAAGGCGCTGCTACACCACGACGGCCTGCGCATCATCACCAACAACCTGAATGTCGCCACCATTCTCACCAACAACCCCACCTTCGAGATCATCCTCGCCGGCGGTGTGGTACGGCCGGGCGATCGCGGCATTACCGGTGAGGCCACCATCGACTTCATGCGTCAGTTCCGCGTGGACTACGGCATCACCGGCATCTCCGGTATCGATGCCGACGGCACGCTGCTCGACTTCGATTACCGCGAAGTGCGGGTGGTACAGGCCATCATGGCCCAGGCGCGCCAGTTCTGGCTCGCCGCCGACTACAGCAAGTTCGGCCGCAGCGCCATGGTTGAGCTGGGCCACCTGCGCGAACTGGACGCCCTGTTCACCGACCGGCAACCGCCCGAAGCCTGGCTGCAGCAACTGCGCGATGCGCAGGTGCGGATCTTCACGCCGGACACCTGATCACTTTCCGGCGCTTCTCCGTTCATCCGTCAACATTGACCTTTCATATTGCGCTCGCTTTTGTTCGTGCTATGTTCACCCGAACATTCCCACGAAAAAACACGAACCAAACATGACAAACGAAAACAGCAACTACGATCTCGTCGTAGTCGGAGGAGGCATCAACGGAGCGGGGATTGCACGGGACGCGGCGGGCCGGGGCCTGCGCGTGCTGCTCTGCGAACGGGACGACATCGCCGCGCACACCTCCTCCGCGAGTACCAAGCTCATCCACGGCGGCCTGCGTTATCTCGAGTACTACGAGTTCAGCCTGGTCCGCAAGGCGCTCAAGGAGCGGGAGGTGCTGCTCAAGGCGGCGCCCCACATCATCTGGCCGATGCGCTTCGTCATGCCGCACACCCGCTCGCTCCGCCCCCGGTGGATGATTCGCGCCGGACTGTTTCTCTACGACCACCTTGGCGGGCGCAGCAGCCTGCCGGGCTCCCGGGGGCTCAGGCTCGCCACCGATCCGGCCGGACAGCCACTGCGCCCGGAGTTCACCGATGGCTTCGCCTACTCCGACTGCTGGGTGCAGGACTCACGGCTGGTGGTACTGAACGCCCTGGATGCCGCCGAGCGCGGCGCCGAAGTGTGCATCCATACGGCCTGTGTCGGTGCCCGACGCGAAGGGGATCACTGGGCGGTGGACCTACAGGACCAGCACTCGGGCGCGAACCGCACCATCCAGGCCCGCGCCCTGGTCAATGCCGCCGGTCCCTGGGTCAGCCGCTTCCTCCAGTCCGTCACGGGCAGGGCCGAGCAGGCTGCGGGCAAGCACGTGCGGCTGGTGAAGGGCAGCCACCTGGTGGTGCCGAGGCTGTTCGATCACGATCAGGCCTACCTGCTGCAGAATGACGACCGTCGCGTCATCTTCGTGATCCCCTACGAACACGACTACTCCCTGATCGGCACCACCGACGAGGCCTTCGAGGGCGACCCGCGCAGCCTGTCCATCTCGGACGCGGAAACGGAATACCTCTGCAACACCATCAATCACTACTTCCAGCGCGCCATCACCCCGGCGGACGTGGTGTGGAGCTACGCCGGTGTGCGCCCCCTGTACGACGACGCAGCGGCGGACGCATCGGCGGTCACCCGCGACTACGTTCTCGACCTGGACACCGATGGCGGGCGGGCACCGCTGCTGTCGGTGTTCGGCGGCAAGATCACCACCTACCGCACGCTGGCCGAAGACGCGCTGGCGCAGCTTGCCGGCCCGCTGCAACTGGCCGCCAGACCCTGGACGGCGACGGAAACCCTTCCGGGTGGAGACATCCCGGCGGCCGACTTCGACGCGTGGCTGGCCGCCCTCGGCGAGGACTACCCGTTCCTGCCGCCGGGCCTGCTGTGGCGCTACGCCCGCAACTACGGCACCCGGATGCATACCCTGGTGGGTCATGCACGGTCGCTGGACGACCTGGGGGAACACCTCGGCGACGGCATGTACACGGCGGAACTGGATTACCTGATTCGGTACGAGTGGGCCCGGACCGCGGACGACGTCCTGTGGCGGCGTTCGCGCATGGGCCTGCACGTCTCCGAAACCACCAGGCAGGCAATCGATGCCTGGTTCTCACGGCACGGCGCCCCGGAACAACCCGGACTCACCGGGGAGGCTCACCGGGCGGCGCGCTGATACCACCTGAAGAAGGCTCGCACAGCCACCGCGGCATCCACGAGAGCGGACCAAGACGCCCGCCAAAGCCGTGCTGGTTTGTCACAAGGAGGAGGAGTAAGACATGACACCCTTTATCGGCGAAATCATCGGGACGATGATTCTCATCATATTCGGCGGCGGCGTCGTGGCAGGCGTCCTGCTGAACCATTCAAAAGCCCAGGCGAGTGGCTGGATCGTCATCACCGCGGGCTGGGGCATGGCGGTGGCGCTCGCCATCTACGCCGTGGGCGACATCAGCGGCGCCCACATCAACCCGGCGGTGACCGTCGGGCTGGCAGCCATCGGCGAGTTCCCCTGGGCGGATGTGCCCGCCTATATCGTGGCGCAGATGATCGGGGCCTTCATCGGCGCCAGCGTGGTCTTTCTCGCCTACTACCCGCACTGGGCGGCCACCGACGATGCCGGCGCCAAGCTGGGCGTGTTCAGCACCGACCCCGCCATACCCCACACGCCGGGCAACCTGCTGTGCGAAATCATCGGCACGTTCGTGCTGGTGCTGGGGATTCTGTTCATCGGCGCCAACGAGTTCACCGAGGGCCTGAACCCGCTGATCGTCGGCCTGCTGATCTTCGCCATCGGCCTGTCCCTGGGCGGCCCCACCGGTTACGCCATCAACCCGGCACGCGACCTCGGGCCACGCATCGCCCACTTCGTGCTGCCCATCGCGGGCAAGGGCGGCTCCAACTGGCAGTACGCCTGGGTCCCGGTGATCGGCCCGCTCATCGGCGGCGCCGCTGGCGGCCTGTTCTATGCTTTCGTTTTCGAACAGGGCAGCCCCACGGCGCTGTTCATCGCCCTCGCGGTGCTGGCCGCTTGCATCATCGCGGCGTTCACAGGCCTGCAACAGGCTCCCGCCGTGAGCGCACGGACCACCAACGAGGAACGGGACGGTGGCGCCTGAACAGGGGCCCGGAACCTCGGGCACCGCAACCAGATCAATAATGTGGAATACGGAGGAGTAAGATCATGGACAAGCAATACATCATGGCCCTCGACCAGGGAACAACCAGTTGCCGGGCCATCCTGTTCGATCGCGACGCGACTATCGTCGGCGTCGCCCAGAAGGAGTTCAACCAGTACTACCCGGAACCCGGCTGGGTGGAGCACGACGCCATGGAGATCTGGGGCGCGCAGATGGGCGTGGCCCGCGAGGTGCTGGAGACCCAGGGCGTGAAGCCCGCGGAGGTGGCCGGCATCGGCATCACCAACCAGCGCGAAACCACCGTGGTGTGGGACCGGGAGACCGGCAAGCCCGTCCACAACGCCATCGTCTGGCAGGACCGCCGCACCGCCCCACTATGCGACGACCTCAAGGCCCGCGGCCTGGAGCAGCACATCCGCGACACCACCGGCCTGGTGGTGGACGCCTACTTCTCCGGCACCAAGATCCGCTGGATCCTGGACAACGTGGAAGGCGTGCGCGAACGAGCGGAACGCGGCGAGCTGCTGTTCGGCACCATGGACACCTGGCTGGTGTGGAACCTCACCCGGGGCGAACGCCATGTCACGGACTACAGCAACGCCTCGCGCACGCTGCTGTACGACATCCGCAAGCTGGACTGGGACGACCGCATGCTCGAGGAGCTGGGCGTCCCGCGCTCCATGCTGCCGGAGGTACGGCCCTCCAGCGAGGTCTACGGCACCACGGGCAAGGAGATGTTCGGCGGCGCCCAGGTGCCCATTGCCGGCATTGCCGGGGACCAGCAGGCGGCGCTGTTCGGCCAGACCTGTTTCGACAAGGGGATGGTGAAGAACACCTACGGCACCGGCTGCTTCCTGCTCATGAACACCGGCGAGACGCCCGTGCCGTCCAAGTCCGGCCTGCTCACCACCATCGGCTGGGGGCTGGACGGCAAGGTGGAGTACGCCCTGGAGGGGGCCATCTTCATCGCCGGGGCGGCCGTGCAGTGGCTGCGCGACGAGCTCAAGCTCATCGACTCGGCCGAAGATTCCGAGTACTACGCCGGCAAGGTGCCGGACTCCGGCGGCGTCTACGTGGTGCCGGCGTTCGCGGGGCTGGGGGCACCCTACTGGGACATGTACGCCCGCGGCGCCATCTTCGGCCTCACCCGCGGCACCCGCAAGGAGCACATCACCCGCGCCACTCTGGACTCGCTGGCCTACCAGACCAAGGACGTCATCGACGCCATGCAGGCGGACTCCGGCATTACCCTGAAAGCGCTGCGCGTGGACGGCGGCGCCGTGGCCAATAACGTGATGATGCAGTTCCAGTCGGACATGCTCGGGGTCAACGTCGAACGACCGCAGGTCACCGAGAGCACCGCCCTGGGCGCGGCCTACCTGGCCGGCATCGCCGTTGGCGTATGGACCAAGGACGAGGTGGTCAGCAAGGGCGCCCTGGACCACACCTTCACCCCGGACATGGACCCGGACGTGCGGGAGCAGCGCTACAAGGGCTGGAAGAAGGCCGTGCGCCGGACCATGCACTGGGAGAAGGACGAGGACTGAGCCCCCGCCGTCTGCCCGGCACTTCGGTGCCGGGCAGACGCTTCGGGTCGACTGGTCCGGAAGGGCCGCTTCAGCGCTGTCCGGTCGCCCCCCGCGCACCGCTTTCGGACGCAACCTCCCGCCCGAGAAACGCCCGCACCGAGTCCAGGAAGATGTCGTTGCCGTCTCCGGCGACCATGTGCCTGGCATCGCTGACGTTCACGTACTCGGCATGCGGGCAGTCGGCGAGAAACGCCTGCACACCTTCTTCGCTGAGCACGTCGGAGAGCGCACCACGAACCAGCAAGGTGGGCACCCGGAGCTGGCGGGCGCTGCTCTCCAGGCGCTGGCGTCGCGCCTCGAAATCCCGCCGCACCTGGAGGAAAGCCGGATCCCAGTGCCAGTAGTAGCGGCCGTCCGCCCCCTGGCGCACGTTCTTGGCCAGCCCGTCCGGGTTGGCACTGCGGCGGCGATGGGGCTGATAATCCTGAATGGCCTCGGCAACCTCATCCAGGCTGGCGAACCCACCGGCGTGGCGCTGCATGAAGGCCATGATCCGCGCCACGCCGTCCTGCTCCATCTGCGGTGCGATATCCACGAGCACCAGCGCGGCCACGTCGGACCGCTGCTCGCCCGCAGCCAGCAGGCCGACACCCCCGCCCATGGAGGCGCCCACCAGGGCTGCCGGACGGTCGCCGAAGGCACGAATCACGGCGTTGAGATCATCCACCATGACGCCCTGCTCGTAGCCGCCCTCGCCGGCCCAGTCGGAGTCACCGTGGCCGCGGGCATCAAACGCCACGGCCCGGTAACCCGCCGCGCCCAGGGCCTCTCCCGCCCCCTTCCAGGCATGACGGGTCTGACCGCCGCCGTGCAGCAGCATGACCAGCGGCGCATCCGGGTCGCCCCAGGCGTCGGCCGCCAGGCGGAGCCCCGCATCCGTGTCGATGGTATACATGGGCTCCGGCGTCCCCGGAAGCCGCTGTCCCGCGCTCATGCCGTGGCGGCTCCTGTTCTGGTGATGGTGGACCTGAAGGTCCACCCTACCGTGATTTCGGAGCTGCTGCATGGAGCCAGGCGAAACCTCCGCCGGTGGACCTGAAGGTCCACCCTACGGAAGCCCGGATGCCCGGATGCCCGGATGCCCGGATGCCCGGATGCCCGGAAGCCCGGATGCCGGATGCCGGATGCCGGATGCCGGATGCCGGA
>NZ_FOEG01000014.1 GCF_900110585.1 Aquisalimonas asiatica
GGCGGCATCAACGTCTACCGGTTCGACCCGGAGACACAGGCGCTGGAGACGGTCTGGCGACCGCGCGGCTGGTTGCGTTGGCTGCAGTGGCTGGACAGGCTGTGAGAGCGCTGCGGCAGGGCCGTCAAGGCCCTGCCGCCGGCTTGCGGGGTTGGTCGGCGACGGCCGTTACGCGCCGCGTGGCACGGTCTGCGGCTCGATGAACTCGAACAGCCCTTCCAGGCCGCCCTCGCGGCCGTAGCCGGACTGCTTCATGCCGCCGAACGGCGCTTCCGGCGCCGGGCCGGTGCCGGTGTTGTGGCCCACGTGGGCGAATTCCAGGCCGGCGATGACGCGCTGGGCCCGATCATTGTCGGCGGTGAACAGGTAGGACGCCAGCCCGAACTCGGTCTGGTTGGCCATCTCGATGGCCTGGGCCTCATCACTGAACGTGGCCACCGGCACCAGCGGTCCGAAGGTCTCCTCCTTCCAGCACGCCATCTGCGCGGTCACGCCGAGCACGATGGCCGGCGGGAAGAAACCGGCCCAATCGTTCTCGAGCGAAGGGGGCACGTCGCCGAGAATGGATTTTGCGCCCTTGTCCAGTGCGTCGGTCAGGTGGCGGCGGACCTTTTCGTAGCCGTTGCGGTCGATCAGCGGGCCGATGTCGGTGTCCGGCTCCATGCCGTCGCCCACCTTCAGCTTCTCGGCGCGCTGCTTCACCCGCTCGGCGAAGTCCTCGGCCACGCTTTCCTGCACCATGACCCGGTTGGCGCACACGCACGTCTGGCCGCCGCCACGGAACTTGTTGCCGATCAGGTTATCGGCGGCGGCATCCAGGTCCGCGTCCTCGAACACGATGAACGGCGCATTGCCGCCCAGCTCCAGGGTGAGCTTCTTCACCTGCGGCGCACTGCGCCCGATCAGCTCGCGCCCGACCTCCGTGGAGCCGGTGAAGCTGAGCACACGCACGTCCGGGTGATCGCACAGGGTATCGCCGATCGGCCCGGCCGAGCCGGTAACCAGGTTCACCTTGCCGGGCGGCATGTCCAGCGCCTCGTCCAGCAGGGTGAACAACGCCACCATGGTCAGGGGCGTCTTCGACGACGGCTTGATGACGCTCGGGCAGTCCGCGGCGATGGCCGCCGATAGCTTCTTGGCGATCATGCCGATGGGGAAGTTCCAGGGTGTTACCAGCGCCACCACGCCGGCGGGGCGGTAGTGGACCGTCCAGCTGCAGTTGCGCGGCTTCTCGGCCAGTTCCCGCGGCGCCAGGGCGTCGAGGTTCTCCGCGCAGTAGCGGAAGAAGCCCGCCGCGTAGTCCACTTCGCCCTGGGCCTCTTTCCAGGGCTTGCCGTGTTCCATGCACAGGATGCGGCCCAGCTCCTCGCGGTTCGCTTCCAGTGCCTTGACGATGTTCTCGAGCCAGCGCCGGCGCTCGGCGATGCTGGCCGGGGTCTTGAGCGCCTCGCGTGCGGCCTCCACGGCGCGGGTGGTCTCTTCGGGGCCCATCCCCGGCACATGCCCCAGCGCCGCCCCGTCCACGGGGTTGTAAACGGTCAGGGTCTTACCGCTGTCGGCGTCCAGCCACTGGCCGTTGATGTAGCCCCGGCAGTTCTTGAGCAATGGCGATTCGAGCATGCTGTCCCCCTTGGTGTTCCGTGGATTCGGCGTCACGGGATGGCTGTCCGGCCGTGGCCGCGGAGCCGGGTGGGCAATCGCCACCGGGCCGCCCCGAGACGCGGGTATTCAGTCATGTTGAATGGATAATCGTGTTACGTCCAGCAACCCCCGTGATCGTTTACTGCACGGGCGGCACGTAACCGCGCTCCTTGTCGACCACATTGTGCAGTGCTTCGCCTGCCTGCCAGCGCCGGAAGTTCGCCAGGAACTGCTCGGTCAGCGCCTCGCGCCAGCCGACCACGTCCCCGGCCATGTGGGCGGAGAGAATCGCCTGCGGGAACGCCCACAGGGGGTGGTCCGCCGGCAGGGGCTCCTCCTCGAAGACGTCCAGTCCGGCGCCGGCAATGGCGCCGGTGCGCAGTGCCTCCACCAGCGCATCGGTGTCGACGATGGGGCCGCGGCCGATGTTGATGAAGCGGGCGCGGGGGTTCATGGCGGCGAACGCCTCGTTGCTGAACAGGCCGCGGGTGTCGTCCGTCAGCGGGGCCGCCACCACGACGAAATCGGCCCCGGGGAGTTCCTGGAGCAGGGTGTCATGGGCGTGGACACGACCGAAGTCGGGGTCGTCCTCCCGGGCCGAGCGGGCAACCGCGTCCACCTGCATGCCTACGCCGGCCAGGAGCCGGCCGATCTGGCGGCCGATGGAGCCGGCGCCGATGATCAGCGCGCGCTTGCCGTTGACCGTCTCGGTGTCGCGGTGCTGCCAGCGGTGCTGATCCTGGTAGCGCACGGAGGCCGGCAGGTCCTTGGCGAAGGCCAGCACCAGGCCGAGCACGAACTCGGCAATGGGCCGGTCGAAGATCCCCCGGGCGTTGGTGATGGGGATGCTGCTCGCCTGCAGTTCCGGAAACATCAGCGCATCCACCCCGGCACTGGTGGCGTGGATCCAGCGCAGTCGGGTTGCCAGGTGCCAGCACTCGGCCAGCATCTCGGTGCGGAAATCCGTGACCAGCAGAATGTCCGCCTGGGGCAGCGCATGCTCCAGGCTCTCACGGTTGTTGGCAAGCAGCAGCCGGGCCTGGTCCGCCATGCCATCCAGCCCGGGGGGGA
The DNA here is from genome assembly GCF_900110585.1 of Aquisalimonas asiatica. Classification (NCBI taxonomy): domain Bacteria; kingdom Pseudomonadati; phylum Pseudomonadota; class Gammaproteobacteria; order Chromatiales; family Ectothiorhodospiraceae; genus Aquisalimonas; species Aquisalimonas asiatica. The sequence continues at coordinate 2,713 of NZ_FOEG01000014.1, forward strand.
GGGATTCGTCTTCCGCGGTGAGGACGGCGATGACCGGCTGATCCATGGTGAGCTCCGATTGAAACGCGGGTGTCCAGCGCATGCAGACGTCGTGGTCCATTGGCGCTGTTCTCCCGGCGACGTTATACAGGGGGTGGAGAAGCGTCAACCGAACGCTTTGCAGGCCCCGTCACACGCCTGTTTCAGGGTGCTTGACCCGCCAGCTTGCACAGGCATAGTCTCGCCGGATGGGGACCGGCCGTATCCGCCCGCAGCGCCCGTGCTGACCGGGGATTGTTCCCATCAAGGGCCCAGTGGTCATATCAGCTGTCAACGCGGAGGAACCATGGCAGTCAATCCGATCGATACCGAAGCACAGGACCTGGACGATGTTCGCGACGCCAGCTGGGCCCCGGCGCTGCGTGCGATTCCCGTCGCGGGCATACGCAAGATGGTCAACCTGGCCGCGAGCATGGAGGATGTCATCCATCTGTCCATCGGCCAGCCCAACTTCCCCACGCCGCGGCACATCGTCGACGCCTACATCGAGGCGCTGGAGGAGGGCTATACCGGCTACACCATGGATGCCGGCCTGCCCGAGCTGCTCACCGCCCTGGCGGAGTACTACAGCCAGCGCTACGGCCGCACCATTACCGAAGACAACATCCTGATTACCGCCGGTGCCACGGAGGCGATCTACCTCGCACTTACGGCGACGTCTGCGCCCGGGCGGCAGTTCCTGGTCACGGACCCCACGTTCCTGCTGTACGCGCCGCTGATCCGCATGAACGGCGGTGAAGTGAAGTACATCCCGACGCGGGCGGAGCACGGGCATCAGCTCGATCCCCAGGAGGTGATCGACAACATCGGCATGCGCACCTACGGCATCGTGCTCAATTCGCCGAGCAACCCCACCGGCACCGTCTACCCGGCGGAGACCATCGACGCCATCTGCCAGGAGGCGGCCTACCGCGGTGTCTACGTCTTCAGCGACGAGGTCTACGATCACCTCCTGCTGGACGACATGGAGTATCCCAGCGTGCTGCGCCACGCCGTGGACCTGGACAACGTCATGGTGGCGAGCAGCTTCTCCAAGACGTTCAGCATGGCCGGTCTGCGCATCGGCTGGATCATCTCCAGTCAGGGGGCGATCAAGAAGCTGCGCCGTTACCACATGTTCACCACGACTGTGGCGAACACACCGGCCCAGTGGGCCGGTATCGCCGCCCTCAAGGGAGACCGCTCCTGTATCGACGAGATGGTGCAGGAGTACGCGCAGCGGCGGGACCGTGTGGTGCAGCTGGTGAGCGAGACGCCGCATCTCACGGGCTACTGGCCCCAGGGGGCGTTCTATCTCTTCCCGTCGCTGCCCCACGGGGCCAACGCCGATCAGGTCTGTCTGCGGATGCTGCAGGAGACCGGCGTGTGCACCGTGCCGGGCGATGCCTTCGGCGAGCACTGCAGCAATTCGCTGCGGATCAGCTACTCCACCTCGCTGGACAAGATCGAGGAAGCCTTCGAGCGCATGGTGCCCTGGCTGGCCAAGCAGGACTTCTGACACACGCCCCGTTCGGGGCGTGATGTCGCCGGCGCCAACCTCCGCCCCGGCTACCGGGAGCGGAGGTTGTCTTTTGTGGCCGCTCCCATACGCTATAGTACGGACACCGTTTTTCAACACACTCCGGGGGAACCCAATGACCAGTGCCATCGTCACCGACCGCCAGGACGGCGTCCTGACCATCACCCTCAACCGCGCCGACAAGCGCAACGCGCTCACCGGCGAGATGTACGACGCCATCCGCGAGACCATGGCCGACGCGCGCCGCGACGGCGACGTGCGCGCCGTGCTGCTCAACGCCGAGGGTGAGCATTTCACGGCCGGCAATGACCTGCAGGACTTCGGCCCGAAGGCCGCCGAGCGGGTGGCCAGTGGCGAGAAGGCGCCGGCCATGAAGCTGATCGATGACATGGTCGACTTCGACAAGCCGGTGGTGGCCGCAGTGCGTGGTCATGCCGTCGGCATTGGCACCACGCTGCTGCTGCATTGCGACGTGGTTGCCGCCAGCGAGACGGCGTCGTTCGCGTTGCCGTTCACGCGGCTGGGACTGGTGCCGGAGTTTGCCTCCTCCTACGTACTGCCGCTCCTGGCGGGGCGGGTGCGCGCCAGCCACACCCTGTTGCTGGGCGAGCCTTTTGATCGGGAACGGGCCCGGGAGCTCGGCATTGTCTCCCTGAGCTGCGCCGATGCGGAGCTGGATGAGACGGCGCGTGCCAAGGCGCAGGCCCTGGCCGCACTGCCGCCGCAGGCGTTGCGCGCGACCAAGCGGCTGATCAACAGCGCGGCCTATACCGACCGGTTGCGGGAGGTGATTGCCGCAGAGGGCGAGGCGTTCGCCGCGGGTCTGGTCTCGGAGGAGCATCAGGAGGCCGTGGCGGCGTTTTTCGAGAAGCGGCAGCCGGATTTCAGCCGCTTCAGTTGACGGAGTCCGGGTGGCGCGGCGTTCGGGTTTGAGATGGTGGACCTGAAGGTCCACCCTACGCCGGATTCAAGCACCTATCGGCGTCAAGGCGTAGGGTGGACGTTCACGTCCACCATCTTGTGTGCTCGCTCCGCCTACCACCGCGGCTTGCGCTTCTCCAGGAACGCGTCCACGCCTTCCCGCGCGGCATCCGTATCCATGTTGCACGCCATGGTTCGGGAGGCGTCGGCGTACGCGTCCGCCAGGTCCGCGCTGGACTGACGGTAGAATAGCGCCTTGCCCGCCTGGATCGCTTCCGGCGGCTTCGCGGCGATCTTCGCGGCCAGTTCGTCCGTGGTGTCAGCCAGCGCGTCGTCGTCCACCACGTGGTTCACCAGCCCGATGCGCCGGGCTTCGTCGGCATCCACGAAATCGCCGGTGAACAGCATCTCCAGCGCCGCCTTGCGTGGCACGACGCGGCTGACCGCCACGGCGGGCGTGCTGCAGAACAGCCCCAGGTTGATGCCGGAGGTGGCAAAGCGCGCGGAGCGACCCGCCACCGCCAGGTCTGCGGTGGCCACCAGCTGACAGCCCGCGGCGGTGGCGATGCCCTGGACACGGGCAATCACCGGCTGGGGCAGGTTGACCACCCGCTGCATGAACGCGCTACAGCGGTCGAACAGCTCCCGGTGCGCCTCGCGGTCGTCCATGCCGCGCACTTCCCGGAGGTCGTGCCCGGCGCAGAATGCCTTGCCCTCGGCCTCCAGAATGACCACGCGCACGGTGTCATCCTCGGCGATCACGTCCAGCGCGCCATGCAGCGCATCAATGACGTCGCCGCGCAACGGGTTGTATCGCTCCGGTTCGTCGAAGGCGACCCGGGCCACAGCGCCATCGTGGGTGACGCGGATCGGGGAGGTCTTTTCAGGTGCGGGCTGGCTCATGACATCCTCCATGCCGCAACGTCCGGCGGCCGGCCGGAGTTGCATTGGTGTACCCAACTCACGTACACATGAGCGTAACACCGTGATCGACGCGGGTGGAGTCCATCGGGTCCGGTTCGGGAGATGACAGCGTTCCGGGACTGGGCCAGAATCCATCGCCACATCTTGCTACGTGATGAGGGTTTCCAATGGCGGACGAGATCAGCCGCTTGCGACGCATTCTCGCCGATTACCGCAATGTCGCGGTGGTCGGCCTGTCGGCGAACTGGTATCGCCCGAGCTATTTCGCGGCCAAGTACCTGCTGGACCATGGCTACAACGTGATCCCGGTGAACCCCGCGTACCCGGAGGTCCTGGGCTGCACCAGCTACCCGGACCTGCGCAGCATTCCCGGGCCGGTGGACGTGGTGGACATCTTCCGCCGCCCGGAGGAGGTGCCGGCCCTGGTGGATGACGCCATTGCCGTCGGCGCCAAGGTGATCTGGATGCAGATTGGCGTGGTGCACGAGGCCGCCGCGGCCAGGGCCCGGGAGGCGGGGCTCGAGGTGGTCATGGACCGCTGCATGAAGATCGAGTACGGCCGGCTGTTCGGCGGCCTGAACTGGATGGGTGTGAATACCGGAGTGATCTCCGCCAAGCGCCAGCTCAACGTCCCTTTCTAGAGTGTTCAAGCAATGAGTGATCGCGAGTTCGGTTTCGAGACCCTGTGCCTGCACGCCGGGCATATCCCCGATGCGGCCACCGGCGCCCGGGCCGTACCCATCTACCAGACCACATCCTACGTGTTCGACAGCACCGACCACGCCGCGAGCCTGTTCAACCTGCAGACGTTCGGCAATATCTACGGCCGCATGAACAACCCCACCACCGCGGTGCTGGAGGAGCGCATCGCGGCGCTGGAGGGTGGTCGCGCCTGTCTGGCGGTGGCCTCGGGCATGAGCGCGCAGATGACGGCCCTGCTGACTCTTTGCGAACAGGGTGACGAGATCGTCGCCGCGCGCACGCTCTACGGCGGCACGTTCAGCCAGTTCAATGTCACCTTCCGCAAGATGGGCATTACCGTCCACTTCGTCGACCCGGACGACCCGGAGAACTTCCGCCAGGCCATCACGCCGCGCACCAAATGCGTGTACGCCGAGACCATCGGCAATCCGCTGGGCAACGTACTGGACATCGAGGCGGTGGCGGCCATCGCCCACGACGCGGGCATCCCCCTGGTGGTGGACAACACCCTCGCCAGCCCGCACCTGTGCCGGCCCATCGAGCACGGCGCCGATATCGTGGTGCACTCCGCCACCAAGTTCATCGGCGGCCACGGCACCACGCTGGGCGGCGTGATCGTCGAGTCGGGCAAATTCCCCTGGGACAACGGCAACTTCCCGCAGATGGTCGAGCCCTCCGAGGGCTACCACGGCGTCCGGTTCTACGAGACGTTCGGCGATTTCGCCTTCATCACCAAGTGCCGCGTGGAGACCCTGCGCACGCTCGGGGCGACGCTCTCGCCCATGAACGCCTTCCTGCTGATCCAGGGTGTCGAGACGCTGGCGCTGCGCATGGAACGCCACTGCGAGAACGCCATGAAGGTCGCGCGCTTCCTGCAGGAGCACCCCCAGGTGAGCTGGGTGAAATTCGCGGGCCTGGCGGACAACCCCTACCACCACCTGGCGCAGAAGTATCTGCCGCGCGGGGCCGGCTCCATTCTCACTTTTGGCGTGAAGGGCGGACACGAGGCCGGGGTGCGGTTCATCGAGAGCTGCCAGTTCCTCAGCCATCTCGCCAACGTCGGCGACGCCAAGACTCTGGTAATCCACCCGGCGTCCACCACGCACCGGCAGATGGACGAGGAGCAGCAGCGCACGGCGGGTGTCAGCCCGGACATGATCCGCCTGTCCGTGGGCATCGAAACCGCTGACGACATCCTCTGGGACATCGACCAGGCGCTGCGCGCCTGACCGATCGGACTGGCGCTGGCCGGCGTTCTGCGGCACGATACGTCCCGTTCTTAACGGGAGCCCGACGCCTGGCGGCGGGCAGTGCCATCACGGACGTCACCGCAAAACAGGGAAGGTGTAGTCATGAAACGTTTACTGATCGGATGTGGGCTGGCGGCTGTCGTTGTCGCCGTGGGACTCGGCGCAGGGCCGGTGTGGACCGGCGCGGTAGCGGAGCGTCACCATGCGCGCGCGCTGGAGGCCCTCGAGGGCGAGGCGCAGGTGCGCGTGCGCAGCAGCGAGTACGACCGTGGCTTCTTCGGGGCCACCTCGCGGGTGGAGGTGGAGTTCATCGGGCCGGTGGCCGACGAGTTCGCGTCCTTCATGGAGTGGGAGTTCGGGGTGCGCCAGGCGCCGGTGCTGGTCTTCCATGATCGCATCAGCCACGGGCCGATCCCGTCCGGGAGTGGTGGGGTGCCCGGCGCCGCCTTTGTCGCGAGCCGCGTCGAGGTGGCGGAGCAGATCGGCGAATCCCTGCCCATGTTTGCGGATGATCCGACCGTCATGACGGCCGAGACGCGCGTCGGTTTCGATGGCGCCAGCCGTACGACGTTCGCGACCCCCGGGTGGGATGTGGAGGGTGACGACGCCGCGTTCAGCTTCTCGGGGCTCAATGGCACCTTCAGGATGGACGCGGACATGGTCGGTGGCGAGATCGACATGAACTTCGATCGCCTCGCCGTGACCGAGCTCGGCACCACCTGGTCGGCCCAGGGTGTGCGTTTTCATTCCGAACCGGAGGATCTGGGTGCGGTCGTCTGGACCGGCGACTCGGTTCTGGAGATCGACACGGTGGGCGTCGATGACGCGGAGATCGAGGGGGTGCGTGTCGCCTCCTGGGCCGGGATCGATGACGGCGCCTTCGATATCACCCTGGACGCGACCATGCACGCTATGGTCGCCGACGGCTACCGGATCGAGGAGTCCCGTCTCAAGGCCGCTCTGTACCGCATCGATCAGGAGGCCCTGGAACAAGTGGTCGAGCTGACCGATCAGCTGGAAATGGGACACATCGACGATTACACGATGGGCATGCGCTTGTTCGCCCTGCTTCCGCAGTTGCTGGAGCGCGAGCCGGAACTCGTGATCGAGGAGCTCTCCGTCGCCATGCCGGAAGGGCCGGTCCAGGCCAGCGCCCGAGTCACCTGGGATGGGCGGGCGCCCTCGCTGGAGAACCCCCTGGCCGCGGTTGATGGCCTGTTCGCGGAAGTGCAGGTGAACGCGTCCCGGGAAGCCGTCCACCGCAGCGTGCGTGCCTACGTGCGCCAGGATCTGGCATCCGACATGCTCATGCGCGGTCAGAGCCTCTCCGAAGAGGCCGTTGACGAGCGGGCAAACCAGCTCGCCAGTGAGCGGGTGAACGAGATGGTATCCGGCGGCCTGTTCCAGCTGGACGGCCAGGATCTGCAGGGGCATGTCCTGATCGAGGACGGGCTGGTCCTCGTCAACGGCAAGAACTATGGCCCGGTATGGGGGCTGCTGGCCCCGTAGTCACCGTGAAGCGACCGGTTCAAGGGTGAACCCCTCCCGGTCGCCGGTGATGTACCGCTCTTGGCGCCCGGGCCGTGGGTAAGCGCCTGCGCCCGGGGGGAAGCGCGTGTCGATGGCCGCCTCGCGGCCCCGATCAGGCCCGCTCGCCGTAGATGTAGCGGGTCAGGTCGTCGATCGTGTGCTCCTGATCCTGTATCGCCCACTTGGTGAGGTCACCGGCCGAGACGATGCCGAGCAGGGTGGTGTTGTCCTCGTAGACGGGCAGGTGGCGCAGGCGCTTGTGCGTACACAGTGCCATGGCTTCACCCACGGTCATCTTCGGCGTGGCAACGGCGATCTCGGTGGTCATGACGTCGCGCACGGGCGTGGTGGTGGGGTCGAGCCCCTGATGCACCACCCGTTTCATGAGATCACGTTCCGTGAACAGGCCCTCCAGGTGCCCCTGGTTCATCACCAGGATGCAGCCCACATTGGTTTCCGTCATGGCCTTGACGGCGTCCTTGACCGTGGCCTCGGGCGCGACGGTGTAGAGCGCGTCGTGCTTGTCCTTGATGATGGCGCCGAGCAACGTTTCCATGAATCTCTCCTTCTGGGCTGAAAGGCCGCTCACTGAAAGCATAGCGCAGAGCGGCCGGCGTGGTGACCTGTTGCAGCACGGCGGCACCACCCCAATAATGCCTCCTCTCTCCGCGACCACGATGAGAAGGCAGGCATGACCATCAAGGCCGTATTCTGGGATTTCGGCGGTGTCTTTACCACCAGCCCCTTCGAGAATTTCCGCCGGTATGAAGAGCGGCACGGGTTGCCCCGGGATTTTCTCCGCACGATCAACGCCACCAATCCGGATCACAACGCCTGGGCGCGGTTCGAGCGCAGCGAACTGAGTCTGGATGCGTTCGACGCGGCGTTTGCCGAGGAGTCCCGCGCCGCCGGGCACACGGTCCCGGGGCGGGACGTCATTGCACTGCTTGCCGGTGAGCTGCGCCCGGAGATGGTCGCGGCGCTGGCGCGGGTGCAGCAGAGCTACCGCGTTGCGTGCATCACCAACAACGTCAGCGCCGGCGAGGGGCGCGGCATGCAGACCACCGCCGAGCGGGCGGCGGAGATCGAGGCCGTCATGGACCGGTTTGAACACGTGGTGGAGTCATCGAAGCTCGGCCTGCGCAAACCGGACCCGCGCATCTACCAGCACACCTGTGACCTGGTTGGCGTGCGCCCGGAGGAGGTGGTCTACCTGGACGATCTGGGGGTAAACCTCAAGCCGGCCCGCCACCTCGGCATGACCACCATCAAGGTTGTGCGCCCGCACGACGCCCTGCGCGAGCTGGGCGAGGTGCTGGCGCTGGATCTGCTGCCGCAGCCCTGAGCGGGCACTGCCGCCACGGGGTCAGTCGCCCTGTGGCAGCTCCATGACCATGCAGGTGGTGGAGGCGTGGGCGTAGAGCTTCCCGGCCGGGTCCGTGAGACGCCCCTCCGCGGTCGCCACCCGGCCACCCACGTGAATGACCTTGCCTTCGGCGCGTACCGGGCCGGTGTCGGGGGTGAGGGCGCGGACGTAGTTCACCTTCAGCTCCAGCGTCGTATAGCCCCTGCCCCGGGGCAGGGTGGACTGAACGGCGCAGCCCACGCAGGAGTCCAGCAGCGTCGCCGCCCAACCGCCGTGAACGGAACTGATCGGGTTGTAGTGAGCTGCCTGCGGCGTGCCCTGGAAAACCACCCGGCCTTCCTCGGCCAGAATGGGGAGAAAGTTCAGCGTCTCACCGATGGGCGGGTGGGGGAGTTCGCCGTTGAACATGGCCTGCAGGAACTCCAGGCCGGAGTACTGGCCGATGGTGGCCAGGCTGTTGGTGCTCGCCTGGCGCAGGCGCCGGCGAACCGTTTCCGCTTCTTCTTCCCAGCGCGCGCGGATGGCGGCCGGATCGCTGTGATCGGTTGTCGTCATGGTGATGATCTGCCTCGGGTGGATGTCTCGGGCGCGGATTTCCCGAGCGCCTCGAACCCCTTCTCCAGGTGGACGGGATGGCCATGGGGCGTGGTTTCATAGGCGGCGACCCAGGCGTCGCGGAACGCCGCCAGGTCTTCGGCGGCAGCGGCGCCCTGGCGGCTGAGCAGGCCCTCCAGGGCCCGCAGCCAGTCCAGGTAGTACTGGTCCGGCGCGTCGGCGATGCCGGCGTCCGCGGAGCGTTTGCGTTCCGTGGCCAGGGCGTCCGCCCACTCGCTCCAGGTGAACAGGCCGCACTCGTTCAGGTGGACGGTCATGGCGAACGCCTGTGCCTGCCAGGGCGCTTCGAACGGAGGCTGATCGTCACTGTGCATGGAGGTAGGTCTCCCACAGGTCGAGCATCACGGTATCGCCGTCGGTTGCTTCGGAGCCCCACAGATCCCGCGCCCGGAACTGCACCGTGTAGAGGTGGTCGGGGTTCTCGCCCTGGAAGTGGGCGTTGGTGTCGGGCAGCACGTGGCCGCCGTGGTGGCGCAGGATGATGCCCTCACGGCCGCGGGCGTAGCGGGGCAGCCGGGTGTGCCCCCGCGGGTGTTCGTTGGTGGTGACCACCTGGTCGCCCACCCGGAACCGGGGCTGTGTGTCGATGTCCCGCTCCGTCGGGCCGCCGCGGCGCAGCATGGTGCGGGCGCCGGCAGCGTCCACCGGCGGCGTGAGCGGCTCTCCGGCGGGCTCCCCGGTGCGCAGCTCCGCCTCGGTGACCAGGCCGGCTTCCACCATGAGCCGCTCCAGGGCGTCGATCCAGCGCTCGTAGTAGCCGTAGCCCAGGTAACGCGCCGGGTGCATGTCTTCCCGGGCGCGGCGGCTGGCGTCGATGTTCCAGCGGCCCCAGGCAGCCATGACCACCGTCATCGCCATGGCGCGGTTGTACCAGTCCGGGTGAGCGTGGGTGTCGTGGACGTCCGGCACGGCGCCGAAGCCGTGCATGCCACCCAGGTCGTGTGCGCCGTTCATGCATCACCTCCTGCGGTGTCCGGCGTCAGCGCGCGGCCGGCGCCGACCATGGCGTCACGGGTGACCAGGTCCGCCAGCGCCTCTTCGCTCCAGTCGTCGGTCCCGGCGGGGCGCTGCGGGATGACCAGGTAACGGATCTCGGCGGTGCTGTCCCACAGGCGGATATCGACGCTGTCATCCAGGTCCAGGCCGAACTCCCGCAGCACGGCCCGGGGTTCACGGACCGCCCGCGCCCGGTAGGCCTCCGACTTGTACCAGGTGGGCGGGATGCCCAGCACCGTCCACGGGTAGCAGGAGCACAGCGTGCACACCACCAGGTTGTGAACGCGGTCGGTATTCTCCACCGCCACCATGTGTTCGCCCTGGCGCCCCTGGTAGCCCAGGTGAGCAATGGCGGCGGTGGCGTCGTCCAGCAGCCACTGCCGATACCCGGGGTCCACCCAGGAGCGGGCCACGACGCGTGCGCCGTTGCGCGGCCCCACATCGTTGGAATAGGTCTCGATGATGGCCTCGAGCGCGCCGGGATCCACCAGCCCCTTGCGCGTGAGCAGCGACTCCAGCGCCTGGACCCGCAGCGCCGGGTCCGGCGGGACGTGGCTGTGGTCATGGTCGTGATCGTGGTCGTGGCTCATGGGACGATCCCGGGTTACCGTCATTACCATGACAATAACGCGCCTGGCGCGGTTTCCATAACGCTGTTTCAGCGACGGCGGACAGGAGTGAGGCGGGTGACAGGCTGGTGGCGGGTAGTCCTGTTGGTTGTGCTGGTGGCAACGGTGTCCACCGGCGCCGTGCTGTGGAGCACCTGGATGCCCGGAGAGAGTGTCCGTGGCCCACTGGCGGCGCCCGATGGCGAGACGTCCGCCCTGGCGTCGGTGCTGGAGGCCGACGTGCGCGCGCTGGCCGAGGAGATCGGCGAGCGCAACATGCACACGGACGGTTCCATGGCGGCGACCGTGGACTGGCTGGAGCAGCGCCTCGGTGCAATGGGTGTGACGCCGGAGCGGCATGTCTACGTGTTGCAGGGGGGACGCTGGGCCGGGGAGCGCGCCGTCAATGTGGTCGCCGAGGTGCCGGGCACCCGCGCGGCAGACGAGGTGGTGATCGTTGGTGCCCACTACGACACGGTGCCGGGATCGCCCGGAGCCAACGATAATGCCTCCGGGGTTGCCGTGCTTCTGGCGCTGGCCGCGTGGACCCGGGAAAACCCGCAAGCGCGTACAGTGCGCTTCATCGCCTTCGCCAACGAGGAGCAGCCCTTCCACCAGACCCGTGACATGGGCAGCGAGGCCTACGTGCGCGATGCTGACGAAACCGGCGACGCCATTGCCGCCATGATGGCGCTCGACGGGCTGGGCTACTACAGCACCGAGCCCGGTAGCCAGCACTATCCCTACGACTGGATCCGGTGGTTCTACCCGGAGCGTGGCGACTTCATCGGCTTCGTCACCCGCACGCGCGATGCCAATCTCGTGCGCCAGGCCGTCGGCGCGTTCCGTCGTGATGCCACCATCCCTTCCGAGGGTGCGGCGCTGCCCGCCATTGTCCCCGGCATCGGCTGGTCGGATCACCGTCCGTTCTGGGATGCAGGCCATGCGGCCTTTCTGGTCACCGATACCCTGCCGTTCCGGGATCCACAGTACCATCGCCGGGGAGACACGCCGGAGCGCCTGGATTATGATCGCCTCGCCCGTGTTGCCATCGGCCTGCGTGGCGTTGTCGAGGCGCTGGGGACACCGGACGGGGAATAACGCCGGGAAAGCGCATGTTACCCAATGTCACCCCTTCACATGCGCATGAAATTCAGTACAATGCGCGATTCACCGAAGCAGCGGGTCTCCCGCATTCCGGACAGTTCTGAGGGATAGTCAATACATGGTTACCATTCGTCTGGCACGTGGCGGCGCCAAGAAGAGCCCCTTCTACTACGTGGTTGTCACCGACAGCCGTGAGGCGCGGGATGGCCGGTTCATCGAGCGTCTGGGCTTCTACAACCCCGTGGCCCGTGGTCAGGAAGCCGAGAATCCGCTGCGCCTGAACCTGGAGCGCGTGGACCACTGGATCGAGCAGGGTGCACGCCCGTCCGAGCGCGTGAACCAGCTGATCAAGAAGGCCCGCAAGGAGCAGCAGGTCAGCGCCTGAGCGGCTGCCTGGTCAAGGGGTGAGTCGCCGTGGCGGATGACGACGACACCCGGCTGATCGTCCTGGGGCGAGTCTCCGGGATTTTCGGCGTGAGCGGTTGGGTACGGATCTACTCCTACACTGATCCGCGCGAGAACATTTTGCAGTACAGCCACTGGCACCTTCCCGCCGAGGGAGGGTGGCGCCGCCTCAGGGTCGAGGAAGGCCGCCGCCAGGGCAAATCGGTGGTGGCACGCCTGGAAGGGTGTGACGACCGGGATCAGGCGCGTGCCCTGATGGGGTCCGACATTGCGCTGCCCCGTGCGGAGCTGCCGCCGCTGCAGGAAGGTGAGTATTACTGGTTCGACCTCCAGGGGCTGCGGGTCTACAACCGTGAGGGTGTCGATTTCGGTACCGTGTCGCACCTGATGGCGACCGGGGCCAACGATGTGCTCGTTGTCCGTGGAGAGCGTGAACGACTGATCCCCATGGTGCTGGATCAATTCGTTCACCGCGTCGATCTCGACGCTGGCGTGATCGAGGTCGACTGGGATTCCGACTTCTGAGCGCCGGTCGGCGGAGGGAGCATGCGCGTTGACGTCATCACGCTGTTCCCGCAACTGGTCGAGGCGGTTGCTCAGTATGGGGTCACGGGGCGCGCGGCCGATCGGGGCCTGCTGCAGCTGGTGACCTGGGATCCGCGGGCCGATGCCACGGATCGCCACCGCACCGTGGACGACCGATCCTACGGCGGCGGCCCGGGCATGGTCATGAAAATCGAGCCGCTGCGCACGACCATTCGCCGCGCGCGGCAGGACGGCGAAGCGCCGGCCGGCGTGATCCATCTCAGCCCCCAGGGGCGTCGGCTGGATCAGTCGAAGGTGGCGGAGCTGGCATCGCGGGAGCGGATGATTCTGCTCTGCAGCCGTTACGAGGGCGTCGACGAGCGGTTGCTGGACGCGGAGGTGGACGAAGAACTCTCCATCGGAGATTTCGTCCTCAGTGGCGGGGAGCTCCCCGCCATGACGGTTATCGACGCAGTGAGCCGGCTGTTGCCCGGCGCACTGGGCCACGAGGACTCCGCGGCGGAGGACTCGTTTGCAGCGGGGGTGCTGGATTATCCGCACTACACCCGCCCGGAGAACATGGATGGCCAGGCTGTGCCGCCGGTGCTACTCGGCGGAGATCATCAGGCCATCGCCCGCTGGCGGCGGAAGCAGGCGCTGGGCCGGACATGGCTGCGTCGGCCCGACCTGCTGGCGGGGCAGGAACTGGACGCAGACAGCCGCAGGCTGCTGCGGGAATTTATCGATGAATATCGAACCGACGACCGGGACAAGCCGGTCTGACACCGGCAGAGGATAACGGCATGACCAACATCATTGACGAGCTCAACAAGGAACAGATCGAGGCGCTGGGCCGCGATGTGCCTGAGTTTGCCCCGGGTGATACCGTGCTGGTGCAGGTGCGCGTCCGGGAAGGCAACCGCGAGCGGCTGCAGCCCTTCGAAGGCGTGGTCATTGCCAAGCGCAACCGCGGCCTGGATTCGGCGTTCACCGTGCGCAAGACCTCCCACGGCACGGGCGTGGAGCGTGTCTTCCAGACCTACAGCCCGCTGATCGAGAGCATCAAGGTCAAGCGTCGCGGTGATGTGCGCCGCGCCAAGCTGTACTATCTGCGCGAGCTCAGCGGCAAGGCCGCCCGTATCCGCGAAAAGGTCTGAGCGGCCCCCGACCCGCTGCTCAAGCAGGATCCTCGAAAACCCGCCGGCTGCACGCGCAGCGGCGGGTTTTCGTGTGTTCAGGGGTGTCGCCCGGGCGCGGGGTTTCAGGATCCGGTGCGCAGGCGCGCCGTGAGTGCACGCCGGGCCTGCTGGCCCGGCTCGCTGATGAGCGCCACCCCCACCGCCGCCAGCAGGATTCCGCCCCAGGCGGCAAGGGGCATGACCTCGCCCAGCACCAGCCAGGCAATGACGGCGGACACCGGCGGGACCAGGAAGAACAGCGCCGAGACCCGGGATGCCAGGCCCCGTCGCACCATTGCCAGCAGTAGTGTGACCGCGATCAGTGAGTTGCCCACGACCAGGTAGGTGATGGCAATGATGAATTCGCCGGTCCAGTCCACCCGCAGGGGCTCCAGCGCCCAGGCAATGGGCATCAGCACCAGAAAGCCGATCCCGCACTGAACGATATTGGCACTGACCGGATGCTGCGCCACGCCGAAGCGTTTCTCGTACAGGGTGGCGGAGGTCATGGCCAGCAGCGAGCACACCGCGAACGCGATGCTGATCAGCGAGGTCGCCTCCACGGCCATGCGGGAGGTGATCACGATCCCGGCGCCCAGAAGCCCCAGGATCAGTCCGATCCAGCCCTGCAGATTCACCCGCTCCCCAACCAGCGGTGCCGCCAGGAAGCCGACCACGATGGGGTGCAGGGAGGCGATCAGCGCCACGGCTCCTGCCGACAGGCCGTACTCCAACGCCATGTACACGCCACCGAAGAAGAACACCTGGATACACAGGCCGACCACCGCCACGTGCAGCCATTCCAGCGGGGTCTTCGGCAGCGCCGGTCGCAGCAGGAAATAGAGCGGCAGCAGCACCGCCACCACCAGCGCATAGCGCAGCGCCAGCAGTGTCATGGGGTCGGTATGCGGCAGCGCCATGGCAGCGAAGACGAAACCGCTGGCCCACATCAGCAGGAAGACCACCGGTGCGCCTTTCAGTGCCTGCTCAAGAAGTCCGCGGTTCATTGGCTGCCTGTGTTCATTTTCGGGGAAGCGATAGGTTCGATGGCGGGCCGTGCCGGCCGCGAATGGGTTATCATGCCTGCTCCGGAAACACTGTTATAACCCCTGGCCAAATGGATCGGCCCCATAACGACAAGCGAGGAGAGACCGCCCATGAGACGTACTCTCGGCCTGATACTGTTCACCCTGGCCTGCATGCCTCTGGCCGCCACGGCGGAGGATGGCGAGAAGCTCCGTGATTACCTGGAAGGCACCTGTGGGCTGGCTGGTGCCGGCAAGGGCGCCCCGGACCATGAAGACTGCATGGCCGAGGAGCGCGATTCCTTCGAAGACAACCTGGCGAGCATGCGCGCACGTTTCGAAGCGGCGTGTGAAGATGCGTCCGACGATGACCATGCGGCCTGTCTGCGCGAGCAGGGCGAGCGCCAGGCGGAGGAGTTCCGGGAGCACATTGCCGCGGTGGACGACGATACCCGCGCCCGCGGCGCCAAAGAGCTGCACGAGCGTCTGTCGCAGTTGTGTACGCAGGTGCTGCGTCAGTCCCCCGGTAGTGCCTCTCACGATTACTGTATTGCGCAGCATGCGCTTCAGTACTCCTATTTCGCCGAAGCCGCCGTGGAGGCGCTGGAGCAGGACCCGGACCTGAGCGGCTACTGAGGCGTGTGATGGTGGTGGCCGGGGTAGCGCCGACGGCGTGATCCCCGCGTCACCGCCGCATGCTGAATGCACGGGGCCGGCCATCGGGGTGCAGGGTCAGCACCAGCACGAGACCATAGCAGACCGCCCCGGCCAGCAGTACCTCGCTGAGGCCGACCGTCATCGCGATGACTACCGCGGTGACCGCGCCGAGGACGGAGAACACGCCGTTGATCGCCCACATCCAGGGCACCGCGCCGCCGTAGCGCTGGAGGTCCATGGAGCGCACCACCAGCGGAAACGGAAAGCCCAGGGCGAAGGAGAGCGGCGCGAGCAGCAGCGCGCTGGCGATGATCCGCCCGGCGAGCTCCAGGGGCATGAGCCAGTCCAGCAGCGCGGGCAGCCCCCAGGCGAACCCGACCGTCAGGGCCACCACCGCCAGCGCCGCCACCGCCAGCGCCGCGCCGAAACGGGTGGGTGGCACGCGGCTCGAGGCGAGACTCCCCAGCCCCATGAACACCAGCAGGGCGAACAGCAGCACTGCCAGTGACAGCACCGGATCGCCCAGGAACAGCGTCAGCCGCTGAACCAGGGACACCTCCACCAGCATGAAGCCCAGCCCGATGGCTGCAAACAGCAGCACCTGCCGAGGCAGGCGTCGCCGTTCCCCGGACGGGTGGCGGAAGCCACGGGCCAGCGGGTGGAGCAGGACCAGGGCGCTCGCCCCCAGTGCAGCCCAGAACAGCCACTGGATGGCCTGGGGCAGCGATGGCTCGAAGTGGTAGAAGAACGGTCGGTTGTCCGTGACCGCCGACAGGTTGTGCCCCTGCTCCTCGACCCGCGCCATGGCATCGTCCAGCGACATCTGCCCGTGGGCCATGCCCTGCAACAGCGGGTTCATGGCGCCCTGTTGGCGCACGTGTGGCGTATAGCTCGCATTGGTGGAGAAGCCCACGTTGGCCGCCTGCCGCAGGATGCGTCGGGCCGTGGACGGCGGGAACGGCTCGTCGGCCACCACGAACACGGGGTAGGGGAACGAGCCGAGAATGTAGATGTGCTCCATGGCCTCGGGCGTGTCCATGCCCCGGCCGGCCATGGCATCCAGCGTGATGCGCAGCAGCCGCAGAATGGCCAGCTCATCGTGGGTGACCACCACGAGCTGACCGCCCTCGTTGAGGTGATCCAGATACTCCCCCACGGCCTGCTCCGTGAGCAGGAAGTTCTCGGTCAGGGCGAAGCCCTCCCGGCTGCGGCTGGTGTTGGTGACCGGCAGACTCATGAAGATGAGGTCGTAGGCGTCATCGCTGCGCTTGATGAAATGCCGCCCCTCGCCGTGGCGGACGTCGATATGGTCGAAGTCGGTGTACAGCCCGCCGTTGTACGCCCCCTGATCGCGGACGATGTCCAGCAGCTCGCGATTGACCTCCACCGCAGTGATCGACTCGAAACCGGCACGGGCTGCGAGGAGTACGTCGCGGCCGCCACCGGGGCCGATGATCAGGGCGTTATCCCGCCGCTCCTCGTCCATGAACAGAAAGGGGAAGCGTCCCGGGAACTCGCGTTCCAGCGTCTCCACGGCATCACCGGGGTTGGCCAGATCCCCCGTGAACCGGTACATGGGCGTGCCCGCCGTGCCGTCGATGTAGAGGTCGCGATGGTCATCGGTGCGGGCGTAGGTGATAAGGTCCGTGCGGCCGAAGGCGCTCCAGCGGCTGTCGGTCACCGCCCCCTCGCGCGGCCCGTGAATGGCGTCGTGGATCTCCTTGTCCGGGTTGTTGCCCACCGGCAGCGTGGTGCCCATCACGCCGGTGGCCTGGACCAGGGTCAGCCCCAGAGTGGCGGCCAGGGCAACCCCGGAGGCGGTCAGTGCCAGCGCCCGGCCGGCCTCTGCCTGGCGCGCCAGCAGCAGGCTGCCTGCGGCGGCAATGACCGCCAGCGCGAAACTGCCACCAATCCCGCCCCAGACGTTCAGTGCAATCACCGCAACAACCGCGCCGGCGGCGGCACCGGCCAGATCGGCGCCGTACAGCGGGCCGCTCATGGCCGCGTGGCGACGATAGAGCTCGGCGAAGAACAGGCCCGCGGCCAGGAACGGCAGCAGGATCACGGCGAAGAACGCGAGGCCGTATTCATGCACACCGGTACGCTGCGCCAGGGCCAGTATCAGGCCGATGGCCATGGCGATGACCACGGCCGACGCGGCGCCGAACAGTGCCAGAACTGTGGGCTCCGCCCGCGTGCCGGCCCAGTACCGGTGCAGGAGATGGACCATGACCCCGCCCAGCCCCAGCCCCAGCAGTGCCAGCGAGACCACCACGAAGACGTAGTGGTGGGAGAGGGCAACGGAGAGTACCCGCGTGAGGGTGATCTGCAGGCCGAGAAAGGCCAGCGAGATCAGGAACACGCCCGCGAGCAGGGGCACTGCCCTGCTCACGGCGTGGTCCTGGTCAATGGCAGCCGCCCGTTCAGCCGTCATGGGCTAGCGGGCGACAAACTGCGGCAGCCAGGTGATGATCTCCGGATAGAACGCCATGATCACGATAGCCACCAGCTGCAGCAGCAGGAACGGGATCACGCCCTTGTAGATGTCGAACATGTGGACACCTTTGGGCACCGTCCCCTTCAGGTAGAACAGGGCGTAGCCCACCGGCGGCGTCAGGAACGACGCCTGCAGGTTCACCGCGATCATCATTACCAGCCAGAGCTCGTCGAACCCGAGCAGCACGCCCAGGGGCAGGAAGATCGGGAAGGTGATCAGAATGATGCCGATCCAGTCGATCAGGAAGCCGAGGAAGAACACCACCAGCATCATCATGGCGAACGTGCCCCAACGGCCGAACTGATCGTCGAGCACCAGCACCAGGTCGGTGACCACGTCGTTGCCACCCACGGCGAAGAATACCTGGGTGAACAGCGTGGCACCCACGATCACGGCCAGCACCATGCAGCTGGTGCGCGTGGTGGACCAGGTCGCCTCGCGGATCGCCGCCCAGTTGAAGCGCCCGTAGAGGGTCATCAGCACCAGCGACAGGAAGGCGCCGATGGCCGAGGCCTCGGTGGGGGTGGCAAAGCCGAACCAGATGGAGCCCAGCACGCCGAAGATCAGCAGGATCGGCGGCACCATGTTCAGCAGGATCATGCCGGTGATCTGCAGCCCCGAGTAGCGGTCCAGCTCCTCCCTGGGCAGCGCCGGCCCCATGGCGGGCTGGAACCAGCAACGGATCAGGATGTAGAGGAAGTACAGGCTGGCGAGCAGCAGGCCCGGCAGCAGCCCGGCGGCGAACAACCGGCCCACGGACTCCCCGGACTGGTCGGCCATGATCACCAGCATGATGCTCGGCGGTATGATGATGCCGATGGTCCCGCCGGCGGCCACCGTCCCGGTTGCGAGCCGCTTGTCGTAGCCGTACTTGAGCATGGCCGGGATGGCCATCAGTGACATGCTCACCACGGTGGCGCCCATGACGCCGGTCACCGCGGCAAACACCGTGGACAGTAGCACCACGGTCAGCGCGATGGCGCCGTTCAGGCGGCCGAAGGCGTAGAGCAGCGACTGGAACAGCTTGTCGGCGATTCCCGAGCGCTCCAGTATCGACGCCATGAATATGAACATGGGTATCGCCATCAACAGCGAGTTGGTGGCGGTGCTCCACATGCGGTTGGCGAACATGGGAAAGACGCGCTCGCCCAGTTCCCAGTAGCCGAAGATGATCGCCAGGCCGGCCAGGACGAAGGCGATGGGTCCCCCGAGCAGGATGCCGATCAGCACCCCGAGGAACATCAACAGGACGACGATTTCCGCTTCCATTAGTTCTTGTCCTCAAGCGTCTCGCCGCGGGTCAGGAACAGCACGTTCTTGCTGACCAGCCCGAGCAGCTGTATGCCCAGCAGAATGATGCCGATGGGAATGACGGTCTTCGCCGGGTAGACGGGTGAGTTGAATGACGTGGGCGCGCGTTCCCCCGACGCCCATGAGCGCGCCGCGAAATCGTAGGCCGTGGGGATCATCACGTAGACGAACGCACCGATGAACACGATGTAGATGATCGTCTCCAGCGCCACCTGGACACGTTCCGGAAGAAACGCGGTGAACGCGTCCACCACCACATGTTCGCGGTAGTAGAGGGTGTAGCCGAGGGCGAGAATGAAGTGGGCGCAGAACAGGTAGACCAGAATCTCCTGGGTCCACGCGTGGGGTGTCCCGATGATCCGTCGCGTGACCACCTCGAACAGGGCGATCCCCATCAGCAGGAACAGAATCCAGCTGACCAGGTATTTCCCCAGGTAGTAGTTGATCCGGTCAATGAACCTCAGAAAGGCGATCAGGGCGTTCACTGTTGCCTCCGGCTAAAGCAGCGTCCGTGCGCCGGCCTCGCGGCCGGCGCACGGACAGTTACGCTAGGAATTGCAGCGCGGCCCGGTCAGTCACGCACCGGGTGGTTCTCGTAGGTGTCGCCCGGCTGCCAGAACCCCTGGTCCTTGTTGCGTTCCTTGGCATCGTTGATGACGTCCATGGTCTCCTCGTAGACCCCGTGATCCTGGGCAATCTCGACCAGGCGATCATGGGTCTCTTCCATGGAGTCCCAGGAGAACCCGTGCATGAACGGCTGCTGGTACTCGCGCCAGTCCGCCATGGTCACCAGGTAGTTGTACATGGAGACCGCCAGTTTGGCGTGGTCCGGGTTGTCCTCGGCATCCTCGATCAGGCGCTCCTCGGTGAGCTCCAGAACCCGGTCCAGCACCTCGTCCTCCAGGCGCGTGATCTCCATGCCGGTCTCGACGAACCTCTCGGTGTACTCACCGGCCGTCTCCTCGAAGTAGGTGTACGACCACATCATGGTCGCCTTGGCCGCCTGCTTCATGACGAACTTGGTGTAGTCGTCCAGCTGCTCGTAGGCCTGTTCGTTCACCATGACGCCGGAGACGGGGCCCGGCTGGTGCCAGCCCGGTCCGACCACGTAGTCGGTGACTTCCTGCAGGCCCATGTTCCAGTCCACCTCGGGGACCGAGAACTCGGCGCCATCAAGCACGCCGCGGTCCAGGGCCGCGTACACCTCGCCACCCGGCGTGAACACCGCGGAAGCGCCCATGTCCTCGAGGATGCGGGACTGGTTGCGGCCGCACTGGCGCAGCCTCAGGCCCTCGTAATCCTCCGGGCTCTCGATGGGCACGTTGGTCCGCTGCCCGGCTTCCGGCGTGGCCACGTTGTGCGGGAACCACTTGATGCCGTACTGGCCGTAGATTTCGTTGGAGAGCTCGTAGCCGCCGTGCTGCCAGAACCAGGTCATGTAGTCGTTCGGCGTGAAGATCATGGGCACCGAGGTGACCAGTGAGAACGCCGTGTTGCGGCCTTCCCAGTAACTCGGCCAGTCAGAGCCCATGTCGATGGAGCCCGCCTGGACGTCGTCGAACATGTCCGTGGACGAGGAGAACGTGCCGCCGTCGTAGTAGGAGATGTCCACGTGATCGTAGGCGAGGGTGTTGACCAGGTTGACGTAGTACCTGTCCGGGCGCCAGAGCGTGATGGCACTGGGCCAGGCCGTCTCGAAGATCAGTTCCGTGGGGGAGTCCGGGCGCTCCAGATCCGCCTGGGCGGTGTTGATGGTCGAGGAACCGAAATAGGTGGCCGCGGCAAGCGTGCCGGCCGCCGCAACGGACAGAGCGGTTGCCCCGTGCTTCGACGAGAGATGACGAGTCATCATGATGTCTCCTCCGATTTCTTTTAGGTCGAGGCCGCATGTCAGTGCATGCATTTAATTGGTACGAATTGGTATTGCCTCAGAAACTGCAGGTTATCGCGTTATTTCCTCCCTTGGACTCTCTATGTAGTAACAGAGTTACCACCCGGGACCAACGATTGGGATTCACTATGTCGGTTCCGCATGGACTATTTTAACCCGGGAACGGCACCCGGACGGATCGGCGGGCGTCGGTGACGCCCGCCGGTACACGGTTCATTCCATGGTGGGCATGACGAAGGCCGAGTCCGCACGCACGCCCTTGGGCCAGCGCTGGGTGATCGTCTTCATCTTGGTGTAGAAGCGCACGCCGTCCGGGCCGTGCATGTGCAGCGGGCCGAACAGGGAGCGCTTCCAGCCGCCGAAGCTGTGGAAGGCCATGGGCACCGGGATCGGCACGTTGACGCCGACCATGCCCACCTGGATGTCGGTGCTGAACTGCCGCGCCGCATCGCCGTCACGGGTGAAGATGGCCGTGCCGTTGCCGAACTCGTGCTTGTTGATCAGGTCCACGGCGGTGTCGTAGTCCGGCACGCGCACCACGCACAGCACCGGGCCGAAGATCTCCTCCTTGTAGATGCGCATGTCCGGCTTCACGTGGTCGAACAGCGTGCCGCCCGTGAAGTAGCCGTTGTTGCCCGGGAACTCGCGCTTGCGGCCGTCGACGACCACCGTCGCGCCTTCCTTTTCACCCAGGTCGACGTAGCCGCTGACCTTCTCCAGGTGCTCCCTGGTGACCAGCGGGCCCATCTCCAGGCCGGTCTCCTCGAGGCCGTTGCCCACGCGCAGGTTCTCCACGCGCGGCTTCAGGCGCTCCACCAGCGTGTCGGCCACTTCGTCGCCCACCGCCACGGCCACGGAGATGGCCATGCACCGCTCTCCGGCGGAGCCGTAGGCCGCGCCCAGCAGGGCTTCCACGGCCTGATCCATGTCGGCATCGGGCATGATGGCCATGTGGTTCTTGGCGCCACCCAGCGCCTGCACGCGCTTGCCGTGGGCACAGCCGGTGGAGTAGATGTACTCGGCGATGGGCGTGGAGCCCACGAAGCTCACCGCGGACACGTCCGGGTCGGTGAGCAGCGTATCCACCGACTCCTTGTCGCCGTTGACCACGTTCAGTGCACCGTCGGGCAGCCCGGCCTCCTTGAGTAGCTGCGCCAGGTACATGGGCACCGACGGATCCTTCTCCGAGGGCTTGAGCACGAAGGTGTTGCCGCACACCAGTGCCACCGGGAACATCCACATGGGCACCATGGCCGGGAAGTTGAACGGCGTGATGCCGGCGCACACGCCCACCGGCTGCATCATGCTGTAGCTGTCGACGCTGCCGCCCACGTTCAGTGAGTGCTCGCCCTTGAGCAGGTGCGGGGCGCCACAGGCGAACTCCACGATCTCCAGACCGCGGGTCAGCTCGCCGCGGGCGTCCTCGATCACCTTGCCGTGTTCGGCGGTAATCATCTGCGCGATGGTCTCGAAGTGCTCTTCCACCAGCGCCTTGAAGCGGAACATGACCCGGGCGCGGTTGAGTGGTGTGACCGCCGACCATTTCGGCAGCGCGGCCTTGGCGGACTGAATGGCCTCGCGGGTGGTGGCCGCGTCGGCCAGGGCGACCTGGGCGGTGAGTTCGCCGGTCGCCGGGTTGGTGACATCAAGGGAGCGATCGGACGGCTTGTCGACGGGCTTGCCGTCGATGTAATGCCCGATCTGCTGCATGGATTCGGAAGTGCTTCTTACCTGGGACATGGTCTCTCCTCCTGGGGCGATGGAGCTTGTTAACGTGATACTGCGTTTTGCTCCAGGCCGTGTTCGGTCTATGGAACGTGTTTATGAATAACACGTTGCTGCTGCGAATAGGATTGACTAAATCGACGCCGTGCTGGACGATCTTGGCTAATGAGTGACGAGGTGAACACCGAATGACCGGTCCGTCTGACTGGCCGCTGCCGCCGCAAGGCGTGCGTTTTCTTGTGCCCCGGTTCCTGCTGCAGCGGCTGCAGCAGCATGCGTTGACGCAGGGGCTGTTTCCCCGTGCCATGGGGTACTACCCGGACGCGCTCGGGCACCGTGTGGAGCGGCAGAGCCACGCGGATCACCTGCTGCTCTATTGCGCCGGAGGCCGCGGCATGCTGCGAGTCAACCGGCGGCAGTACGCCGTGGCGCGGGGCGATCTGATGATGTTGCCCCGAAATCTGCTGCACGCCTACGCCTCGTCGAGCCGCGAACCGTGGACGTTGTACTGGGTGCATTTCGATGGTGCCGACGTGGACGGGTTCTGGGAGCACATGAACTTTCTCCCGGACCGGCCCGTGCGTCATGTCGGCGCGGCGCCCAAGGTGATCGAGGATTTCGAGACCCTGCTGGAAGTGCGTAACACCGGCTTCCGGGAGGGCTTTTTCATCCATGCGTCCAATCACCTGCGGCAGATGCTCGGCATGTTCGGCCTGATGATCTCCACCCACCTGCGGCGCAGTTCGGGTGACGGTTTCGACCTGGAGAGTATCCATGCCGTCATGCACGAGAAGCTCCATGGTCACCTTGATCTGGCGACACTCGCCGAGGTGGCGGGCATGTCCCGCCACGGGTTCTGCCGGCGCTACAAGGCGCAGACGGGGAATTCTCCGTACCAGCATTTTCTCCACCTCAAGATGGAGCGGGCCTGCTACCTGCTCGACATCACCGACCAGACCGTCGGTGACATCGCCGAAAGTCTCGGGTACGACGACGCCTACTACTTCTCGCGGTTGTTCCGCAAAGTCATGGGGCTGTCGCCGTCCCGCTACCGTGAGTCCCGACACGGGTAGGGCGCGGTGCCTCACCCGCGCCCGTCCCACGCCTGTTTATAGACCTCAACGATCTCGTCTGCCGTGGGCACCCGGGGGTTGTTGCCCGGCGAGCCCGATGCCAGCGCCTGTTCCGCCATGGTGGGCAGCACCTCGAAGTAGCGCGCCTCGTCGATGCCGTAGTCCCTGGGCGAGGGCACATCCAGATCGGTATTGAGCTGGCGCAGCTCCTGCAGCAGTTTCTGGCAGGCGGCCTCGTTACTGTCATCCGCCGTGGCGACACCCATGAACCGGGCTGCGTCGGCATAGCGATCCGGTGCGGCTTCGATGGAGAATGCCGTGACCGCGGGCAGCAGCATGGCGTTGGAGAGCCCGTGGGGGACGTGGAAGAACGCGCCGATGGGTCGGCTCATGCCGTGCACCATGCACACGGAGGCGTTGGAGAAGGCCATGCCGCCGTGCAGTGCGGCCAGCATCATGGCTTCCCGCGCCTCGCGGTTGTCCGGCTCGTTGCAGGCCGTGCGCAGGTGCTTCGCCACCGCCGTCATGGTCATCTGCGCCATGCCGTCAGCGAACGGATTGCGCTTGGCGCTGACGTAGGCTTCCAGGGCGTGGGTCAGCGTATCCACGCCGGTGTCGGCGGTCAGCCGCCGCGGCATGGTGAGCGTGAGCTCGTAGTCCACCAGCGCGGCGATGGGGCAGAACGACGCCCCGGGGCAGAGCATCTTCTCGTCGGTCTCCTCGTCGGTGATCACGGTGAACCGCGTCGCCTCGGAGCCGGTGCCGGCGGTGGTGGGGATGGCCACCAGCGGCAGCCCCTGGGTGTCGCTCATCACCGGCGCCTTGTAGTCGCGCATGCGCCCCCCGTGCAACGCCAGGTGAGCGATCGCCTTGGCGCTGTCCATGGGGCTGCCGCCGCCCAGGGCCACCACGCCGTCGTGATCCCGCTGTTTCAGCGCTTCAACGCCTTTGTCCACCGAGGCCACCGTCGGGTCCGGGACAGTATCGGCGAACACGGCGTACGGAATGCCCGCCTCGTCCAGCACCCGGGTCACTTTCTCCAGGTAACCGAACTTCACCATGTCCTGGTCGGTTACGATGAACGGGTGGTTGACGCCGAGCTGCTGCAGCACCGCCGCCAGCTCCTGGCTGGCTCCGGCACCCACGCGCATGTGGCGCGGCAGGACGATGTTTGCGGCCATGGGGTTCTCCTCCCGTATTCGTATGTTGTACCGGGAAGGTTTAGCACGCAGTCAGCGCCCCGAACAGTCAGGAAATTGCCTGTCGGCTAGACAAAGTTGGCAGGTTTGTTGCGGGACGGGCAACGTGGCCGCCCGCGCGGGGCGGCCACGGGGCGGGGTCAGGCGTTGCCGGCGTGCTCCAGCACGGCCTCGCTCTGCTCCGTGTCGGTGTCCTTGATGCCGATCAGGTAGAGGATACCGTCCAGCCCGAGGGTCGAGAGCGACTGCCGGGCGCTGCGCTTGACCAGCGGCTTGGCGCGGAAGGCGACACCGAGGCCGGCAAGGCGCAGCATGGGCAGGTCGTTGGCGCCATCACCCACGGCGATGACCTGATCCAGCGTGAGCCCCTCGCGGTCGGCGATGTCCTGCAGCAGCTCGGCCTTGCGTTCGCCATCGACGATCGGCCCTTCCACTTCACCCGTGGCCTTGCCGTTGCGGATGCCCAGCTCGTTGGCGTAGACGTAGTCCACGCCCAGCCTCTCCTGCAGGTGGCGGCCGAAGTAGCTGAACCCGCCGGAGACGATGGCGGTGGTGTAGCCGAACGCCTTCAGCGTGCGGATCAGCCGCTCGGCGCCTTCGGTCAGGGTGAGCTCCCGCGCGACCTCCTCAAGCACCGATTCGTCCAGCCCCTCGAGCAGAGCGACCCGCTGGCGCAGGCTCTCGCGGAAGTCGATCTCCCCCTGCATGGCCGCTTCGGTCACCTTGCTGACCTCGTCACCCACGCCGGCCTTCTTCGCCAGCTCGTCGATGACCTCCTGCTGGATCAGGGTGGAGTCCATGTCGAACACCACCAGGCGGCGGTTGCGGCGGTAGACCGTGTCGGCCTGGAAGCTGATGTCCACGTCCATGTCCTGGGAGATGGAGAGAAAATGCTGCTTCATGATGTCCAGGTTCAGCGGCTTGCCGCGCACGGTCAGCTCGATGCAGGCGCGGCCGAGCCCGTCGGCCTTGTACAGCGGTTCCCGGCGGGACAGGCGGACGATGTCCTCGATGTTGAGCCCGTTGTCACTGATGACCTTGCTCACCTGCGCGATCTGCCCGGCGGTGATGCGGCGCCCGAGCAGGGTGAAGACATAACGCGGCTCGTTCTCGCCCTGGACCCACTCCTCGTAGGCCTCCCGGGTGATGGGCGTGAAGCGCACATGCATGCTCTGGCGATGGATATGGAACAGCACGTCCTTGAGCACCGGCGACAGGGCGTCCTGATCCGGCACCTCCACCAGGATCCCCAGCGACAGCGTGTCGTGGATCATGGCCTGGCCGATGTCGAGAATGCCGACGTTGTACTCGGCCAGGATCTCCATCAGCGAGTGGGTGAGCCCGGGCTTGTCCTGGCCCGAGACGTTGATCAGCATGATTTCACTCATTCGCGTCCCCTGTGGTTCATGCAGGTAGCTCGAGTGTCGTGATGGCCGCGCACGGCGGCGCGACCCGGGCATGGGAATGGCCCAGCGCGGCACACCGGACAGCTCGGGAATGGACCGCATTGTAGGCGAAAAGGGCGCCGTTGAATAATCAGCGCCCGGATGGTGCGGCGGGTCAGGCCACGCTGGCGTCGGCGATATCCAGCATGTCGTCGGCGGCGCCGAGCCCCTCCAGCATGGTTTCCAGGTACCACTCCAGGGCGGCCAGGGCGTCGGCGACGGCGTTCAGGCGCTCGCTGTTGCCCACGTCGGATTCATCCAGGGCAGCGATGGCGGTATTGCACCGCCCGACCAGTGCCGCGGCGCGGCTGAGCCCGAGGATGGTCAGGCCGCCGCGCACCTCGTCCAGGGGCTGGCGGGCACTGGCGAGCTCGTCGCCTTCCTCCACGTCACCGTTGAAGAACTCCAGGCTCGCCCGGACCCGTGCAAGGTTGTTGAGGGCTTCCGCGAGGGCCTGGTGGCTGGCGTCTGCCAGGCGGTCGTTGCGCTCGTCGTCCACCGGCTCACCGGGCGTGGCGAGCCGTGCCGCGGCGGACTCGCTGGCGCTCAGGGTCTCGGCGCAGTGGCTCAGGGTATCGCGCAGACGCCCGGCGTCCACGTCGTCGCCCAGGGACTGCAGGCGGGTATGCTCGCGCTTGACTGCCGCTGCCGCTTCGGAGAGGCCCAGCAGGGTCAGCGTGTGACCGAGCCGGTGCAGGTGCGCTGCCAGCTCCTCGCGCTCCGTGTGGGTTACGCTGCTGAGGCGGCTCAGCGTCTCGATGAACGCCTGGATCTGGTCCATCTCCTCGCCCAGAGCGCGGGTTACTGCCTGCATGACATCCACATCCGGCGCCGCGATGGCATCCCCTTCGCGCTGGATCTCGGTGCGCGGCGTGATGGCGCTGTCCAGGTTGAGGTCCTCGGCGATGGCGCGCAGCAGGGCGTGGTTCGAGCGGTCGCTGTCGAAGCTGTTCTGGGCCGTGTAGTAGAGGAGCGCCTGGCGCACCATGGGCGGCGGCGCCTGGCCGGTCTGCGGCGGCGTCGCCAGCAGTGTCTCGCGGATGTAGAGATCCAGCCGCGAGATCATCAGCCGCACGGAGCCGTTGGCACGCACGCCATTGCGCTCCGCATTCTCGGCCAGCAGGGCGGCCAGCGTGAGCCAGCGGCCGGCCGGCGTGTCGCCGCAGGCCGTTGCAAGGCGCGACAGTGCCCGGTGCACCTGCTTGTAGTGAACGCTTGCCTCGGGCGACTGGAACAGCCCCAGCAGGCCCGCCTGCAGCATGTGTCGCAGCCGGCGGGTGGTGTCCGGGTCCGGTGTGCCGGCTTCGCCCAGGGACTCCGCCAGCGGCGCCAGTTGCAGCGACGTGCGCCCGAGGTCGGTGAAGTCATACTCGGGGATCAGCACCGCGCGCCGCAGCCCGCGCAACCCGTTGATGGTGGGCAGCAGGGTGTCGGGTACCTCGCGCCCGGTGGTCCGTGCGCGGCTGATGTGGCGGGGCAGCAGGAGCAGCGCGTACAGCAGTGCGTCAATGGCGTGCTGGCTGGCGATGGTGGTGTCCGTCTCCAGCGCCTCCATGAGCGCGATGCACTCGTCCACCAGCAGGCGGGCGCCATCGAGCTGCACCATGATGAGCGCCCCGCGCACTTCCTCCAGCGGCGGCTGGCAGCGCCCCCAGGGCGGTGTCTGCTCGTGGCCCCGCTCATAGGCGTCGACCAGCGTGATAACCGAGTCGATTGTCTCCAGGGTGGCATCCAGGGCGGAATGCATGGGTCTGGCGAAGGATGCTGCTGCCATAATGATCGTCCGGTTCTTGATTTTCTGGGCTGTCGCCACATGGCGCCACTGCCCGCGCAGTGGCAGTATAACCGGGCCTGGCATTTCGCCGCGAGCATCGGGAAAGGAGGAATGTATGGACAAGGTCAACAAGCCGGATTCCGAGTGGCGCGCGCAGCTGACGGCGGAGCAGTACCGGGTGACCCGGGAGAAGGGGACCGAGCCGCCGTTCTCGGGTGCCTATAACAAGGTCAGCGGTACCGGGGTGTTCAAGTGCGTGTGCTGCGGGCAGCCGCTGTTCGACAGCCGCACCAAGTACGATTCCGGCTCCGGCTGGCCCAGTTTCTGGGCGCCGGTGGACGGCGACAACCTCGAGATCGAGGCGGACCACAGCCTGGGCATGCGGCGCGACGAGGTGCTGTGCAGCCGGTGCGGCGCGCACATGGGGCATGTGTTCCCGGACGGGCCGGAGCCCACCGGGTTGCGGTACTGCATCAACTCGGTGGCGCTGGATTTCGAGCCGGAGAACGAGGCCGGGGGGTGACAGGCTGGATTGGCAGCCATGGTGGACCTGAACGTCCACCATGAGCACATGACCTCTTCGGCTGCGGGAAAGAGGCTCGGTCTTGCCCTTGCGCTCCTGGCGCGGCATGCTTACGGCCCGTATCGACCGTCGTATCGATGACACACCAATTTGGATCAACCGACAGGGACTTGTCCGGTTCGCGACCAGGGAGGGGTTGCCATGCCCGCTTTTGCGCACGTACGTGCCCGCCAGACCGCTGATCATGCTGACATCGCGTTCATTGCCCGTGTCCACGCTGTAGACGATACGAACAGCGCCTTTCACTGGAGCGCCCGCGAGGTCGCAACCGTCGAGGAGGACGCGGAATGAGCGCCCCGTTCTCCCAGCAACCACTGAACGCCGCGCAGCTTTTGGATATCCCGGGCGCAGTGCCCCGGAGCAGGCTGAGCTTCCGCTCGCACGAGGCAGGCACCCGCCGCATGGCGCTGAACCTGCGCGACAGCGCCGGTGACTACCCCCAGGCCATCAAGGACTACGCGGCGCTTCCGCCGCAGGAATACTGGCGGCTCTGGGCCACGGTCAACGGGCTGATCGCAGGCGCCGGACCGGATCCAGCGCAGATTGATAGCGGCTACGATGCCGATCCCGACGACCCGGAAGACGATCAACTGGCAGCCTGGCAGGCGCGCCTGACCGATCCGGAGCACCCGCTGTACCCGATGCTGTTCCCAGGCGAGGATCAGGTCTCGGTCGATGACGACACACCCCCCGCAACCGATGACCTGAACGAAATCACCGGGGCGACCGGCTTCCGGCCGGGTGCGTTCGCCCTGATGCTGAACGGCGCCGGGTCTGGCGGCGTGTTCGGTTCCGTGGGCCGTGATGTGGCCTGGCTTGGTCGGGAAGTGGTCATGGACTTCATGTATGTCGTCCAGCGGCAGTGGCAGGCCGCGCTCGATCAGCAGCAGAACGTATCCGTTGAGCTGTTCACGCGTATCGGTAAGGCCGGACAGTTCCCCGAGCTCGAGGGCGCCCATCTGGTGCGTGAAGGTGACGTGATCCCCGAGGGCTACACGGTTATCGGCTCCCAGGTGGAACGTCTTCACCGCATGCAGCGCGGCGCCCGCCGGCAGGCCGCCCGCGACGCTGTGCGCAACCCCGGCGCCGACACGGTCGTTATACTGGACGGGAGCACCAACAACCCCATTGCCAGCTCCGGTCTTCAGGGTCTCGCTCCTGCCACGACCTCCGTTGCCGCCGCCACCGATTCAGACTGGCGGGCCCTGTTCAGCGCCGAGGGTGCGGATGGCCTCTACCGCACACGGGCCGACCTGGTCGTGGTGCCCGCCGTGTCCGAGACCGTCCGCGAGCTGAACCAGCCGGATGCAGAGCCGTCTCTTACCTCATCCCGAGCCGTGCGCGCCGCGCAGGCGGGGCTGCCACCGATTATCGCGGTGTTTGAGGTGGTGAATATTGCTTCGGCTGTCCAACGCCAAAGAGAAGGTTCAGAGCGTGTCTTTCGCAAGGACGCAGAGATTATCCATAGCGCTGCGGGACTGGCCTATGCGCTCACAGAGGCCAGCTTGAATTTGAGTGGGCCGGACCGCACCGCGGCGAGGCTGTCACGCGTGACCGGACCACGGGTCGCGAACTGGGTGGCCGACGGCGAGCTGCGCGTTCGAGGACGGACGTCCGTTCCATCCATGGCAGTCCTTGGTGCCGGCCTGGCAGGGATTGGTGCTGGCCTTGCTGCGTGGGACATGATGCATCGTTTGAACCGCGGTGACACCGCCGTTGCGGCCGCGCATGGCGTCGAGGCCGCGGCCATGACGGGGTTGGCTGTCAGTACCCTGGTTTCCGGAGCGCGGCAGGCCGGAGCGACGGTGATACTCGGGCTTGGTCCATGGGGCTGGGCGTTTCTCGCCACCAGCATCATCGCTGGTGCCATTGCCAGGCACCTGACTCGGGGGCCGCTGGAACGCTGGGCCTATTACGGGCCCTTCAGTGCCGATCACGAGCGGCGCTTCACCGAGGAATATGCCGGTCTTGAACCACGGCAGATACGACTGGCCCTGGAGTCGTTGCTGTTCGCACCACAGGTCACGATCAAGGAAGATGAACGCTTCAGTCCGCCGCGTGTGCGCGTGGAAGTGCGGGCGCCTGCGGCGACTCGGGCCACCGACAGTGTCGAACTCTACGCCACCTCGGAGGCTGGAGGTGGGCAACAGCCCTTGGAGGTCGTCGCCACCGGCGAATTGCTTGATGGGCCCGGCCCACTCTGCCAGGCATGGTGGTTCCGGCTACCGGATCCCAATGGCTGGCGTGTAACGCGGGACGGTGGACGCCATTGCATCCTGCGGGCGCGAGCGCGGTTACGTCGTGAAGACGACGGCAGCCTTCCGTTCAACCCGAACTACGCAGGCACGCAGGCGAGCGGCACCACGATCGATCCCGACGGTGAGACCGAGGATTGGGCCTATGCCGACGCGCTGACGATCCGCAAGACGCAGCACCAGATCAACCAAGGGCTCTAGCCCCAACCCCCGATCTTCGCCCACGGGCCATACCGGCCGCCGTAAGAGTCGTAGGGTGGACCTTCAGGTCCACCAAACAACACAAAAACGGAGCACCACAACCAATGACCACGGACGGCACCCCCGAGGCCCGGATGACGACCTACGCCGACACGGCATTCGCCGGCAGCCGCCCGGACGACCTGCCACCGGGGCAGGATCTGGAGTCCATGGGGTACTTCGGTCGCAAGGCGCTGGGTGTGCGGCTGCCGTTGCTGGGGCCACAGTGCTGGGAGCCCATGGCGGCCGCCACCAACGTCTTCGAACTGGACCGGCTGCGGGAGGGGTCTGGAGGGCAGTTGGAGAAAGATCTGGCGGAGCGCGAGCCCCACCGTTGTCGCATGTGGGCCTCGCGAGCGGATCCGCTGGTTCTAATTGCTCAGTTTGGTGCTTTCGCGGGATTTATCGCAGTCGTTTCACTAGCGGTTGTTATGTTATTTCTCATTACTGATGGGCTTTCTGAATTCGCGCGTGAAAGGATTAGTGCGCAATTTACCTACTTCTTTCTGCCTTCTTTCATCCTCTGGCTCCTCTGCCGCCTCCTCGTCCGCAGCGGCTGGTTCACCCTCAAGCGCGACACCCGCTTCTACCGTGACACCGGCATGGTGAGTCTGTGGGCGGGGCGCAAGGTGGGGCGAGTGGAGCTGCCGTTCGCCGAGTTCGAGGCATTCGCCTCACCGGTCTCCACGGCTGTGGGCACCATCCGTCATCGGCTGGGACTCATTCACCGTGGCACGGGCTACAGCGTGGGTTATCCGGGCGCGCAGGTGGATCTGTGGGAGACGCAGGTGATCTGGGAGGCGATGCAGCAATTCATGGACGTGAGCCGCCCGCTGCCGGACATCCCGGAGTTCGACGGCACGCGCCACCTGGACCCGGTAACGGCAGAGTACGACCGCAAGTCGGGGCGCCCGCAGCGCTACTGGCTGGACATGGAGCGCTCCCACGCAAGCGCCCTGCACGAGCGCGCCCGCAAGGCGGCACGCGCCTACCCGTGGGGCCGCACCCGGGAGCAGGCCCTGGCGTCGGGCTGGCGCCCGTCGGGTGTTGGCGAGGGGGATTGGCGCACGGCCAAGTCGGCGTAGCTGGTGGCATTAGCGGTGTTCATGGATGGTGGATCTGAAGATCCACCCTACGCCCGAGCCGCCCGCAACACTGTGGCAACCGGGGTGGCCGTAGGGTGGACCTTCAGGTCCACCATCGCGACTGTGGGATAACAAGAAGAGGCCGGGGGCTTTGCCAGTTAACCGCGCTGGCTATATAGTGAACGGTTCCCGATCATTTCTGGTGCCGAGCACGTCGCGACGGAATATAGAGCCATGATGAGTAGACAGAAAGGCAAGCATCACCCCCTGGCCGGAACCACCATGAGCGGGGCCGAAATGATCGTACAGGTCCTTGCCGACGAGGGTGTGGACACGATCTTCGGCTACAGCGGTGGCGCCATTCTGCCCACCTACGATGCGGTCTTTCGCTACAACGAGAACCACCGTCGCGACGCGTCCGACGACCCCATGAAACTGGTCGTGCCCGCCAACGAGCAGGGCGCCGGATTCATGGCCGCGGGCTATGCCCGCGCCAGCGGCAAGGTGGGCTGTTTCCTGGTCACCTCCGGCCCGGGCGCCACCAACACCGTCACGCCCATCCGCGACTGCATGGCCGACTCCACCCCGGTGGTGTGCATCACCGGCCAGGTGCCCACCGGCGCCATGGGCACGGACGCCTTCCAGGAGGCGCCCATCGTCAACATCATGGGCAACTGCGCCAAGCACGTGTTCCTGGTGACGCGCCCGGAAGAGCTGGAAGCGACCATCCGCACCGCCTTCGAGATCGCCCGTTCCGGCCGGCCCGGCCCGGTGGTGGTGGATGTGCCCAAGAATATGCAGAACTGGGTCGGCGAGTACGTGGGCTCCGGCCTGCTGGAGATGCGCGGTTACCGCCAGCGCATGGACTCCCTGCGTTCCGCCAAGCTCTCCGAGCGCAAGTGCCGCCAGTTCTTCGACATGCTGGAGAAATCCAGCCGGCCGCTGCTGTACGTGGGCGGCGGCGTGATCAACGGCAATGCCGCGGAAGAGCTGCGCGAGTTCGCGCGCACGTTCAACATTCCGGTGGTGACCACGCTCATGGGCCTGGGCGCCATGGATACCACCGACGATCTCTCCCTGCACATGCTCGGCATGCACGGCACGGCCTACGCCAACTACGCCGTGGAAGACTGCGATTTCCTCATCGCCGTGGGCGCCCGTTTCGACGACCGGGTGGCCGGCAAGGTGGACGAGTTCGCGCCCATGGCCGAGCACATCGCCCACATCGACATCGATGCCGCCGAGATCGGCAAGGTGAAAGTGGTGGACTGGGCTCACGTGGGCGAGGCCGGCCGCAGCCTCAAGCAGCTTCTGACCCATGGTCGCGAGTCCGGCTTCGAGCGGGACTTCGGGCCGTGGTTCAAGCATGTGCAGAAGCTCAAGCGCAACCACCCCATGAACTACGATCGCGACAGCGATCTCATCCAGCCGCACTACGTGGTGGAGCTGCTCAACAAGGCCACCGGCGGCAACGCCATCATCGCCACCGGGGTCGGGCAGCACCAGATGTGGGCGGCCCAGTACTGCGATTTCCGGGAGCCCCGGCTGTGGCTCACCTCCGGCAGCATGGGCACCATGGGTTATGGTCTGCCGGCCGCCATCGGCGCCCAGTTTGCCTGCCCGGACAAGATCGTGGTGGATATCGACGGTGATGGCAGCATCCGCATGAACCTCGGCGAGATGGAGACCGTCACCAACTACGATCTGCCCGTGAAGGTGCTGCTGCTGAACAACCTCGGCGACGGCATGGTGCGGCAGTGGCAGCGGCTGTACTTCAACGAGAACTTCTCCGGCAGCGACAAGACCCTGCATCGCAAGGACTTCATCAAGGCCGCCGAGTCGGACGGCTACGAGTTTGCCCGCCGGGTCATGAACAAGGGCGACCTGGAAGAGGCGCTGAAGGCGTTCGTCGAGTATGACGGCCCGGCCTTCCTGGAAGTGATGATCGACAACAACGCCAGCGTCTACCCGATGGTCGGCCCCGGCATGGGCTACAGCCAGATGGTCACCGGCGAGTGGATCGCCAGCCGGGAGCTGAGCGGTCCGGAGCGCGAGCCCATCGATCCGGAGACGTCGCCGGAGCTCTTCTAGCGCACGTATTCGTCATCGGCGATGATGTCTTCACTCCCGCGGGCGCCCCTGGCGGCGTCCGCGCCGGAGTCCCGCTCCGCGTCGGTGCGCTCCTGCTGCCGCGCGATCCAGTGATCGATACGGTCGCAGATGTGTGACCAGAACCGGTCCGGCTGCCCTTCGTGATCCAGCCCCTCCAGCTCGGCCTGCAGGTAGTTCACCCGTAGTTGCAGCACGTGCTCCGGCAGGCCCCGGTCATTCTCTTCCAGTTGGGCCCGAGTGCGGGTCAGCTCGTTTTCGAAGAAGCGGCGAATCGCCTCGTCGGCACGTTCCGACGGGCCGGGCGGCGCGACCTCCACCGGCGGCGTCCCGCTGCGGCGCCAGAGCACCCACGTGAGCGCGGCGATGCCGGCCACAAGAAAAATGATCAGCTGGACGATCAGCAGAATCCACCAGGTGGAGGCTGTCAGCATGGTCGCTCCTCTCGGCCTATTGCTCCGGCACTCTCGTTGCGATGTCCGGGCGTTCCTGAACAAGTAGTCAGCCTATCGCAGATTGACCGTGGTGGGTTGAATTCCCGTGCCGGAATTCCCAATTCAGGGGTGTTCACAGACAACGAGCGCGGCTGCGGGCTGTCGCCGCGGCCGGAACCATCATGATTCGGGAGCCGTAAAACCATGAGTGTTGCTGCGCAGAAGGAAACGCTTGAGTTCCAGACGGAGGTTCGGCAACTGCTGCACCTGATGGTGCATTCCCTCTACAGCAGTCGCGAGATTTTCCTGCGGGAGCTGATCTCCAACGCCTCGGATGCCTGCGACCGCCTTCGCTTCGACGCCCTCAAGGACGAATCCCTGTACGAAGGCGACGGCGAACTCGGCATCCGGGTGGAGTACGACAAGGAGGCCCGCACGGTCACCATCTCGGACAACGGCATCGGCATGAACCGCGATGACGTGATCGAGAACCTCGGCACCATTGCCCGCTCCGGGACCCAGCATTTCATCAACCAGCTCACCGGCGACCAGGCGAAGGATGCCAAGCTGATCGGCCAGTTCGGTGTCGGCTTCTATTCGTCGTTCATCGTCGCCCAGCGGGTGGAAGTGCTCTCCCGCCGCGCCGGTGTGCCGGCCAGCGAGGGTGTGCGCTGGGAGTCGGACGGCGAGGGTGCCTACACCCTGGAGACCGTCGAGTTGCCGCGGCGCGGGACCCAGGTGATTCTGCACCTGCGCGATGACATGGACGAGTTCCTGGACGGCTACCGCCTGCGCCAGGTGATCCGCACCTATTCCGATCACATCTCGCTGCCCATCGTCATGCCGAAGGAGGCCACCGGCGAGGAGGACGAGGCACCGGGCGACGAGACCGTGAACAAGGCCTCCGCCCTGTGGATGCGCTCCAAGACCGAAATCAGCGATGACGAGTACGAGGCGTTCTACAAGCAGGTGGCCCACGACTTCGAGGGCCCGCTCACCTGGATGCACAACAAGGTCGAGGGCAACCTCAGTTATGTGTCGCTGCTGTTCATTCCGAAGCGCGCACCGTTCGACCTGTTCAACCGCGAGCAGCCCAACGGCGTCCACCTGTACGTGCGCCGGGTGTTCATCATGGATGATGCCGAGCACCTGATGCCGCGCTACCTGCGGTTCGTGCGCGGCATCATCGACTCCGACGACCTGCCGCTGAACGTCTCCCGGGAGCTGTTGCAGCACAACCGGCAGATCGAGAAGATCAAGTCCGCCTCGGTGAAGCGGGTGCTGGACCGGCTGGAGTCCATGGCCGAGAAAGAACCGGAGAATTACGCGTCCTTCTGGAGCACCTTCGGCCGCGTGCTCAAGGAAGGGCCGGCGGAAGACTTCGGCAACCGCGAGCGTATCGCCAAGCTGCTGCGCTTCTCCTCCACGCACACCGACAGCGAGACGGAAAACGTCTCCCTGGACGACTACATCGCGCGGATGAAGGAGAACCAGACGTCCATCTACTACGTCACCGCCGACAGCTTCAGCGCGGCGAAGAACAGCCCGCATCTGGAGATCTTCCGCAAGAAGGGCATCGAGGTGCTGCTGCTGGGCGACCCGGTGGACGAGTGGTGCGTTACCCACCTGGGTGAGTACAACGGCAAGCAGCTCGTGCACGTGGCCAAGGGCGACCTGGATCTGGGTGATCTGGACGACGCCGAGGACAAGGAAGAGCGCGAGAAGACCGAAACCGAGTACAAGCCCCTGGTGGAGCGTCTCGAGGGTGTGCTTGGCGACCGGGTGAAGAACGTCCGGGTCAGTCACCGCCTGACCGATTCCCCCAGCTGTCTGGTGGTGGAAGAGCATGAGTTCGCCGTCAGCATGCAGCGCATGCTCAAGGCTGCCGGGCATACCGTGCCCGCCGGCAAGCCGGTGATGGAGATCAACCCCGAGCATGCGCTGATCCAGCGGCTGCAGGGGGTGAGTGACGACGGGACATTCGATGAATGGGCGCACGTCCTGTTCGATCAGGCTATGCTCACTGAAGGCGGACAGCTCGACGACCCGGCTGCCTTCGTACGGCGGATGAACCGGCTGCTCGCCGAGTCGTGATTCAGCGACGCTTGATGCTGCGCCTGCAGCACGCTATAAAAGGCCCGCGCAGCCCCCTCCAGCGTTGAGGGGGCTGTGTATTGTCGGCGTGATCAAAGCGAGCCCGGATGACGGAACAGACCGAAACCACCGTACAGGCCCTGGAACTCAAAGGGCGCATGATGACCCTGACCGTCCTGCGGCTGCTGACGCCGGACGTCAAACATCTCGGGCGGGAACTCGAACAGCGCATGCAGCAGGCGCCGGATTTCTTCCGGCAGCTGCCACTGATCCTCGATGTGGAGGCGGTGGCGGATACCGATCTCCATCTTGATCTGCCCGGTTTTGTCGGGCTGCTGCGTGCCCGGGAGTTCCTGCCCGTGGGCATCCGTGGTGGCGACGACCGCTGGCGGTCGGCTGCCGAGCAGGCCGGGATCGGTGTCTTCACCGGCGGCAGCGAGGCACCCGCGGCGCGTCGTGCCGAGCCGGAGCCCGCCGCCACCCCCGAGCCGGAGACCTCTCCCAGCACCACGGTGCTCCAGCAGGTGCGCTCGGGGCAGCAGGTCTATGCACGCGGGGGGGATCTCATCATACTGTCGTCCGTCAGCCCGGGCGCAGAAGTCCTGGCGGACGGCAACATCCACATCTATGGCGGGCTCTACGGGCGTGCGCTGGCCGGCGTGCGCGGCGATACCGGGGCCCGGATTTTCTGCATGGGATTCAACGCCGAACTGGTAACCGTGGCCGGGACGTACCTGGTCAATGAGCAGTTCGACAAGGCGTATCTGGGGCAGGCGGTGCAGGTGCTGCGCGACGGTGAAGAGCTGCGCATCCGGCCGCTGCCCGGAGTCAATGGCGGCCGCTAGCGCGGCCCGTAACCGGCGTGTCGTGCGCCGGACGACGCAGTCGAGGAGGTGAAGAGTGGCAAAGATCGTCGTGGTGACCTCCGGGAAGGGGGGCGTCGGCAAGACAACGACCAGCGCCGCGCTGGCGACGGGGCTGGCACGTGCCGGGCACCGCACGGCAGTGGTGGATTTCGACGTGGGGCTGCGCAACCTGGATCTGATCATGGGTTGCGAGCGCCGCGTGGTGTATGACTTCGTCAACGTGATCAACGGTGACGCCAACCTCAACCAGGCCCTGATCCGGGACAAGCGCGTGGAGGGGCTCTACGTGCTGGCCGCGTCGCAGACCCGGGACAAGGATGCGCTCACCCAGGAGGGTGTCGAGCGGGTACTGGATGAACTCAGCAACGATTTCGACTACGTGGTCTGCGACTCGCCCGCCGGTATCGAGCGGGGCGCGCTGATGGCCATGTATTTCGCCGACGACGCCATCGTGGTGACCAACCCGGAGGTTTCGTCGGTGCGGGACTCGGACCGGGTGCTGGGCATTCTTGCCAGCAAGACCCGCCGCGCGGAGCAGGGCAAGGATCCGGTGCGCGAGCACCTGCTGCTCAGCCGCTACGCGCCGGATCGTGTCAGCAAGGGGGAGATGCTGAGCCTGGAAGATGTGGGCGAGATCCTCTCCATCGATCTGCTCGGCGTGATCCCGGAGTCCCAGGCGGTGCTCAACGCCTCCAACGCCGGCGTGCCCGTGATCCTCGAGGATGACTCCGACGCGGGACAGGCCTATGCCGACGCCGTCGACCGCTTCCTCGGTCAGGAGCGGCCACTGCGCTTCGTCGACATGCCCAAAAAGGGCTTCTTCGGGCGACTGTTCGGGAGCTGATCATGAATCTGTTGGGATACTTCCGTTCGCAGCGGAAGAAAAGTGCCAGCGTTGCCAAAGAGCGGCTGCAGATTCTGGTCGCGCGGGAACGCGCCCAGCGCGGCGGCCCCGACTACCTGCCGGCCCTCCAGGACGAACTGCTGGAGGTGATCCGCAAGTATGTCGCCGTGGACCAGGACGCCGTGCACATGCAGGTGGATCGGGAAGGTGACTGCGAAATTCTGGAGCTGAACATCACGCTGCCGGAAGACGACGGGCGCTGACAGCCCCCTGAGGAGCTGCCAGCCCGCGGTCAGATGCTGTCCTGGTTGCGCACGTCCACCTGTAGTGACAGGCGGTCGCCGGGCTGCAGGTACGTGCCTGCTTCCAGGTTGTTCCAGCGGCGCAGGTCCTGCACCGACACGCTGAACTCCCGTGCAATGGTGTAAAGGCTGTCGCCACTGCGTACGCGGTAGGTCAGCGAGCGCATGACCGGTTCGTTGGACGGCGGGCCACCGGCTTGCCGCACGTTGCTGGCGTCGTTTACCCAGAGCACCAGTTCCTGTCCCGGGTGCAGCGGGTCGCCCGGGGCCATGCTGTTCCAGCTGGCCACCTTGTCGACCTGCACGCCGTACTTGCGCGAGATGTCCCAGAACGTGTCGCCGGAGCGCACCGTGTGTGTCACACGCTCGCCCTGGCGGTTGCGGTTCTGATGCCGTGCCAGGCGGTTGGCGGCGCTGTGGGAGTACTCGTCGGCGCTGGCGCTGGCGGTGGGAATCATCAGGTGGCGCCCGGCCCGGATCACGTGTCCGTTCAGGTTGTTCGCCTCCTGGATGACGCTCACCGTGGTGTCGTAGCGCCGGGCGATGGCCTCCAGGCTCTCGCCGGACTGGATCTCGTGCCGGTGCCAGCGCATGCGCTCTTCCGGGGCGAGGTCGGCCAGCTTGGCTTCCAGCGGCTCGGCCTTGTTCACCGGCACGGCAAGCCGGTGCGGGCCGTCCGGATCGGTGGCCCAGCGGTCGAACCCGGGGTTCAACCGGTAGACGTCCTCGACGGTCATGTCCGCCAGGTCGGCCACCAGCGCGAGGTCGATCTGGCCATCCAGCTCCACGATGTCCAGGTAAGGCTCGTCAGGGATGCTGGCGAGTTCCAGGTCGTAGGCGTTGGGGTCCTTGATCAGTGCGCTGATCGCCAGCAGCCGCGGCACGTAGTTGCGCGTCTCCTGGGGCAGGGCGAGATCCCAGTAGTCGGTGGACTGGCCGTTGGCCCGGGCCTGGCGGACGGCGGCGCGGACGCGGCCCTCACCGGCGTTGTAGGCAGCCAGTGCCAGCTCCCAGTCGCCGTCGAACATGTCGCCCAGGCGCTCCAGGTAGTCCAGCGCGGCCTCTGTGGAGGCGATCACGTCGCGACGCCCGTCATACCACCAGGAGCGCCGCAGGCCGAAATGCTGTGCCGTGCCCGGGATGAACTGCCAGATGCCGGCCGCACGCCCGTGGGAGTAGGCAAACGGCTGGTAGGCGCTTTCCACCACCGGCAGCAGGGCCAGCTCGGCGGGCAGGTCCCGCTCCTCGATGGCGCTGACGATGTAGTGGAGGTAGGGCTCGGCGCGCTCGATCACGCGGTCGATGTAGGTCTCGTTGCGGCTGAAGCGGTCGATCTTGGCCACGACCCGCGGGTTGTCCATGTCGGAGTCGATGGCGTAGCCCTCGCGCATCCGCGCCCAGAGGTCGTCGGGGTAGATCGTCCCGGACTCCGCCAGCTCGGTGACTGCCGGTTTCTCCGCAAAGACGAACTCCGGCGAAAGCACCTCACCGGGCTGCCACATGGTCTGCGGTAGTGGCTGACCGGCGGGCACTGTCAGTGCGCTGAGATAGGCGCGATCGTCCGACTGATCCTGTTTCTCCTGCTCGGACGATGACATGTGTGCACAGGCCGACAGGGCCAGGCTCGTCACGACCAGCAATGGTGTTCTGATGGAGATCACCCGTCCATCTCCCGATTGTTCGTGTTCTAAA
Organism: Aquisalimonas asiatica; assembly: GCF_900110585.1. Taxonomy (NCBI): domain Bacteria; kingdom Pseudomonadati; phylum Pseudomonadota; class Gammaproteobacteria; order Chromatiales; family Ectothiorhodospiraceae; genus Aquisalimonas; species Aquisalimonas asiatica. Next base: position 43,499 of record NZ_FOEG01000014.1, read on the forward strand.
ATCGAAAATGCAGGCAGGAACCGCCTGCGCCCCCCTTCTGCGATCAGTCCGGGAGCCGCGCCGGCCGGTGTGCCACCGGCCGGGTCGCATGCCGCCACGCTCAGCTTGCGTCTTTCCAGGCGCGGACTGTCGCGAATACCTCTGCTGGCGAGGTTAACGGCTTGCCCGCCCGCTGTTCTGCGCTCTGTTTCACGTCTTGGACGCCTGAACGCATGAACGGATTCGACCGCAGCTCTTCCTCGATGGTGGTCGGCAGCGTGTACTCACCCCTGGCGCGCAGGGCCTTCACCGCTTCCAGGCGCTCGGTCACGGCCGGGTTGTCCGGCTCCACCTGTTGCGCGAAGCGCAGATTGGCTTCCGTGTACTCGTGGCCTGCGTACACGGCGGTCTCCGGCGGCAGCGAGCCGAGCTTCATCAGGGACTTGAGCATCTGCTCCGGGGTGCCTTCGAACAGACGCCCGCAGCCACCGGCAAACAGCGTGTCGCCGGCAAACAGCAGTCCGTCGCCGTGGTAACTGATGTGTCCCGCGGTGTGGCCCGGTGTCTCCAGCACGGACAGCTCCAGGCCGAGGTTGTCCAGCGTGACCGCGTCACCCTCGCGCAGCGCGTGGGTGCAGTGCGGGATGGTTTCACTGGCCGGCCCGTAGACGGGCACCCGGGCAGTCTGGAGGATCGCGTCCACGCCGCCCTGGTGATCCGGATGGTGGTGCGTGATGAGGATCGCGTCCAGCGTGAGGCCGCGCTCGCTGATGGCGGCAAGGACCGGCGCGGCCTCGCCCGGGTCCACCACGGCGCAGTGACCGTTGTCGGCGGTGATCAGCCAGATGTAGTTGTCGCTCAGCGCGGGAATGGGGTCTACCGAGATCATGGGCATCATGCTAACCACTCAGTTGTCTGGTTCAACAGGGAAAACCGTGTCAGGTTCGTCACCGTGAAGCGGCATCCTGATAGAATCAAGCATGGATCGCATGGTGTTGCCAGATCCGGCACACCCACAGGGCATCACGATGAACGGCGAGACGCTGCAGGCCTGGTATCAGTCGCCACTGGGGAAGCTGGTGGCAGACGCGGAGCGCGAGGCGGCCGGCCGGCTGCTGAACGGCTGCTGCCCCGGGTTCCTGGTGCAGGTGGGCGCCATGGGCGACGGTGAACCGCTGCCGGTGGCCAACGCCGTGCGCCAGTGGGTGGTGGATCACGACGACCTCGTGCGGCCGGGGGTGGTCGCCTGGCATGACGACCTGCCGTTTCGCACCGGCAGCGTCGATACCGTGGTGGTGGTGCACCAGCTCGAGTTCGAGCACGACCCCCATCGGCTGTTGCGTGAAGTGGAGCGGATCCTGTCGCCGGAGGGGCACGTGTTGATCCTGGCGTTCAATCCGCTCAGTCTCTGGGGGCTCGGCCGGGTCGCCGGTCCTCTGCGAGGCGGGCAGCCGCCCTGGTGCGGCCACTATTATACCGGCAAGCGGCTGCGGGACTGGTGTCGCGTGCTGGGGCTGGAGCACCGGCAGCACGAGCGGCTGTTCTTCCGGCCGCCGCTGCAGTGCGTCGGCATTCAGCGGCGTCTGCAGCGTCTGGAGCGGCTCGGGCGGCGATTCTGGCCCATCTTCGGCGGCGTGCACGCCGAGCTCAGTCGCAAGCGTGTCGCCCGGCCCGTCAACATGGGGGCGGCCGTGCGTCGTCAATCCGCTCCGGTGATGGGCTCGCCCGCGGCAGCCCAGGCGCGCCGGGGCCACGTTCAGGCAAAAGTGATCAGAGTTGATGAAAAAAGTCGAAATCTACAGCGACGGCGCGTGTCGCGGTAATCCCGGCCCGGGGGGCTGGGGCGCGTTGATGCGCTGGAATGGCAGCGAAAAGAAACTGTGCGGCGGCGAGCCGGAGACCACCAACAACCGCATGGAGCTCATGGCCGCCATCAACGCGCTGAAGGCCCTGAAACGCCCCTGCCACGTGGTCATCACCACCGATTCCCAGTATGTGCGCAATGGCATCACCCAGTGGCTGCCCAACTGGAAGAAGCGGGGCTGGAAGACGGCCGACCGCAAGCCGGTGAAAAACGCCGACCTGTGGCAGGCCCTGGATGCCGAGACGCAGCGTCACACCGTGGAGTGGGCCTGGGTGCGCGGACACAGCGGCCACACCGAGAACGAGATCGCAGACCAGCTCGCCAACAAGGGGCTGGACGACATGCTGGCGAAGAGCTGACACCACCGAGGAGCGCACCGTGCGACAGATCGTGCTGGACACCGAAACCACGGGCCTGGAGACCGCCCAGGGTCACCGCATCATCGAGATCGGCGCCGTGGAGATGGACGGCCGCCGCAAGACCGGACGCACGTATCACGTCTACCTCAACCCCGACCGCGAAGTGGACCAGGGGGCCGTCGAGATCCACGGCATCACCAACGAGTTTCTCGAGGACAAACCCCGCTTCGCCGACGTGGCAGACGAGTTTCTGGCCTTTATCAAGGGCGCCGACCTGGTCATCCACAACGCGCCCTTCGACGTGGGCTTCATCGACCACGAGTTCCGGCTGCTGGAGCGCGACATCCCGGCGGTGGCCGAGGTGTGCACCGTGACCGATACCCTGGTCATGGCGCGCTCCATGCACCCGGGGCAGCGCAACACCCTGGACGCCCTGTGCAAGCGCTACGAGGTGGACAACTCCCAGCGCGACCTCCACGGCGCGCTGCTGGACGCCGAGATCCTCAGCGACCTCTACCTCGCCATGACCGGCGGCCAGGTCACCCTGTCCCTGGACGCGGACGAAGCGGGCGAGGGCGGTGTCGGCGGGCGTCATGCGCCGCGCCCGGTGAGCGCCGATCGCCCGGCGCTGCGCGTGGTCCGCGCCAGCGACGACGAGCTCGCCGCCCACGAAGCGTGGCTGGAGAAGCTGGACGATGCCTCGGGCGGGCAGAGCGTGTGGCGCCAGCTGGAGGGGCAGCACTGATGCAGCAGGCCATCAGCCTCGACCTGGACGAGACCCTCTGGCGCATCGACGGCGTGCTGGAGCACGCCGAAGCGCAGACCGTCGCCTTTCTGAAGGCCCATTACCCGGCCATCGCCGAGCACTACCCGCCCGAGCGCATGCGTGTCCTGCGGGATCAGGTGGTGGCCGAGCAGCCTGAACTGGTGCACAACGTCACCGCCATGCGCATCCGCACCTTCGAGCGCGCGGCGGAGCTGGTGGGCGCGCCCCGGCGCGCGGCTGAAGAGGCGTTCGAGGTGTTCATCGACGCCCGCCACAAGGTCGAGCTCTACCCCGATGCGTTGCCGCTGCTGGAGCAGCTCCACCAGCGCCACCCGCTGGTGGCTCTCACCAACGGCAACGCCGACGTCCACCGCCTGGCCATGGGGCACTACTTCGTGGCCGCGTTCTCTGCCGTGCAGGTGGGGGCGGCCAAGCCCAGCCGGCCCATGTTCGAGGCCGCTGCCCGCGGCGCCGGCGTGCCCATGGAGCGCATCATCCACGTGGGCGACGACCCGGTCACCGACGTCACCGGCGCCGCCCGCCACGGCCTGCGCGCCGTCTGGCTCAACCGCTCCGGCGCCCCCTGGCCCGAAGACGTGCCCCGGGTCGACTTCGAGGAGATCCGCACCCTCGACCAACTCCCCGACCTCATCGACAAAACGTAGGGTGGACCTTCACGTCCACCATCCAGACAACGCAGCACAACCGTAGGGTGGACGTTTACGTCCACCATCCAACCCCCACCCCACACCCCCGGAGACCAACATGCCAACACCACCACCCGGTTTCGGCATCATCGTCATCGGCGACGAAATCCTCTCCGGCAAACGCACCGACGGCCACATGCCCAAGGTCATCGAACTGCTCGCCGCGCGCGGCCTCGATCTCGCCTGGGCCCGCTTCCTTGGCGACGACCCCGAGCGCCTCACCAACACCCTGCGCCTGTCCATGGCCAGCGACGACATCGTGTTCAGCTTCGGCGGCATCGGCGGCACACCGGACGACCGCACCCGCCAGTGCGCCGGCGCCGCCGCGGGCCTGGAGCTGGAGCCACATCCCGAAGGCGTGCGCCTGCTGCACGAACAGTTCGGCGACGACATCAAACCCGGCCGCCAGCGCATGATCGAATTCCCCAGGGGCGCGGGTATCATCCCCAACCCGGTGAACCGCGTGCCCGGCTTCAGCCTGGGCCACCACTACTTCGTGCCCGGCTTCCCCAACATGGCCTGGCCCATGATCGAATGGGTGCTGGACACCCACTACGCGCATCTCCACGCCGGCGGCAGCCGCAAGGAACGCGCCCTGACCGTGCGCGGCATGCGCGAAAGCCACGCCATCCCGCTACTGGACGAACTCACCGACAAACACCCGGACGTGCGCATCTCCTGCCTGCCCCACTGGATCCCACCGCAGCACGAACTGGAGCTGGGCGCCCGCGGCCCCAACGCCGCCGTGGACGCCGTCATCCAGGCCATGCAGGCCCACCTCACCGCCATGGGCGCGGACTGGGAAGAGGCCGACCTGGACCGCAGACGCGAAGACTGAGCAGCGCACCAACAACCGCCGTTGTGACCAGCCACCCACATCGGCTATACTCCCGCGCTCCAACCAGATAGCCGGTGTAGCTCAGTCGGTAGAGCAACTGATTCGTAATCAGTAGGTCGGCGGTTCGATTCCGTCCACCGGCACCAAACAGCAGCGCGGGAACTTGTTGATCCGCGCGCTACCGTGCCAGGGGCGAGCCCGTTTGCCCTTCCGCGGGCTCAGAGGGGTCGATGTTGCAGCATCGGCCCCTCTTCCTTTCCTTGGATCCCCTGACTTTCGTAATCACGACAGTTCTGGAATCGTGCTCCCAGAGCCCTTCCGCACCACCACCTCGCCCGAGGACAGTGGCCGGATTCCAATAGCGTAGATGAGAGGTTGGATTTCGCCAACACCCGGAGTAGCGGGAAGGGCCTGCAGCCGCCTCCCGCCAGGTCGCTCTCATCCCTACTCGGGACGCGGGAGTCGCGCGACCATGTCGGACATCTGGTCCAGGTCGGGCTGGACGTACTCCATGGTCATCGAAAGCGACGTGTGGCCCAGCAGTTGCTGTAGTGCACGCACGTTCGGGTGGGGCCGCCGCGCAATCTCCGTTGCGCAAGTATGCCGAAGCCGGTGCGGCGAGATCGGTTCATCCATGTAGTCCGACAGCCGTCGGAAGAAGCCGTTGACCTGCTCCTTGGTCAACTCGCCCGGCTTGTAGTGCGTGTTACCGCGGTGGAGGCCCAGGTCGAAGACCTGCCGGCGCCCGAAGCGTCGGTGCCCGACGCGTTCAGCCGTCTTCTGCCACAACACACGGAGTTCGGAAGCCAGCTCAGGCGATAGGGGAACCTCCCATTCCCGCCGGGTCTTGCTCCCCTCGATGGTGAGCAGGATCGCTCCACGCTGCCAGTCGATATCCTGCCAGCGCAGACTGACCAGCTGGCGCCGCCGCATGCCCGTGTAGTACAGCGTCAGGACCACCAGGCGCCAGAACCACCGAGGTTGTAGCCGTGGCTGCTCGTCATCGCCGAGCACGGCGAGAACGCGCTTCAGGAGGTCCTGATTCACGGTCTTCTTCCGGCGATCTCCGGGGGGCGCCGGTCCGACCCGATCCAACGGATCGTGGGTGACCCAGCCAAGTTTCAGAGCATAGCGCCACAGCGCCCGGAACGTGCGCCGGTAGGTGTTCCACGTGGTCGGCGAGGCGCGGTCCAGCACCTCAGAGCGCCAATGGAACAGATGCTTGCGTTCGATGGCATGCAACGGCAGGTCTCCGAATTCCTTCTGGAAACGGCGGATGACCTGCTCGTAGCTCTGAACGGTGGACGGATTCAGGAGGCGCTCGAGGCGATACACCTCCCAGATGTCCCACAAGGTATGCCTGGTTCTCGGCGTGAGGCGAGAACCATTCATTCCGTCGACAGGCATGATTCCCTCCTTGTTCTAAACTGGAGAATGAACCATGCCCCTGGCGGCTCAAGGATAGATCGAGACGGATTAGGAGGTCCAGTCGCCGCTACTTCAGGGAGGGACGCAGGTATCGGTTCGGCTCGGGCCGCCAGGCGCCCAGGATGGGCTCCGGGTCGGGTACCAGGATCCCCTTCAGGTAACCGGTGTGCCGGTCCCGCTCAGCGATGTAGTGGTGGATGTTGGTGTCGTTGCGCGGATTTTTCTGGTGAAGACGCATCTTCAGGAATCGCTTCTGGGCGTTGTTCCAGTCCCTGCCCGTGGCTTGGTAGAAGTCCCGGAATATTCCTGGGGACAGTAGGAGCAGGCCAGCGTCGACGACGTGAACGCGAGCATACGGTTCGTTGATGGCCAGGTGACCTTCCGCCAGTTCGCTGCGGAGCCAGGCCAGGAACGCTTCGCCGTTGTCGTCCGGAAGTGAGTGTCCAGAGTCTGAATCGGCCGTGGGGGCCGAGGTCGTTTGTTCGTCTTTCGCAGTAGCAGCGTTATCGGAATGTGACGGGCAAGCGGGTTCGCGGTCGTTCTGGGGCGTATGCGATGCATAGCTGATGCTCTGCGTTTTGTGTTCGGTTCCTGACCGAGGTGTGACCCCCTCACACCCTCCGATATCGTTCACGACCTGTGACCCCGTCACACCTTCAGCCGCAGCGCTGGTTTCCATGGCATGGCTCGTTGCCTCGGTCTTCGCGTCATCTGCCGTCGATCCAGTGTGCGAATGCACGCTGACGGTGCCCCCGAACTCATCAGGACGACATACCGGGTCCGCCCAGACTCGTGATACTGGAAAGCGAATCAGGGTTAGGTCATGGCTCCAGTCATCGCTGGCCACGGTCGCCTTCCAGATGGCGCGCTCGCCATTCGGCACCAGGATCCCGTGCTCCTGCAGGACATCGAAGATGCGATCATTCGAGGAGGGCACGCCGGTGTGGCCCTCCTGCCGCAGCTGCTCGCGCAATGCGTCAGCCGTGCGCTTGGAGACCAGCCAGAGGTCATCGCCGGTCAGCCAACCGGCAGCCCCGTTGCGATTCAGCGGGAGGTGCTCCTGGTCCAGAAGATGACGAAGCGCGGTGGCCAGCTTTTCGTGTAAGCCTTTCGCCGCCGTCGGCAGGCGGTCGGGGGACCCGCCCCCGAGATTTCGCGCGACCGATTCCCGGTCGGCCTGCAGAAGAATCTGGCCCAGGGGGCCGGCTTGTTCCATGTCACCGTGGATCGCGGCCGTCCACATCGCGAACAGGTCACCGTGTCGCGCGATCCACGTCAGGCTGCATGCCGGAAGCACCCAGTGTGCGACCAGTGGAGCGACGGGCTCGTGGAGCTTATGCCTGCGGTCACGACGGTATCGCACGGCGTACCAGGCCGCGCCCGGGCGATCCGGGATGGGCCCGTGCCACGGCTCCCAGGGTCCCAGTTGTCGGCCGTCCTCTGCGTACAGGGTGATCACCTGATCGACCACCGGTTTGGCCATGTCATGGACGAGTGCCGCAGTGAGTACGGCGTAGGTCCACACATCCGCCTCGTGAACGATGCGCTCCGGCGCTGCCCCGGGCGGCAGGACATGTCCGCGGCGGATCTGTAGCGCCTTCGCTGCCACTTCCAGACCATGGTCGAGCATGCCTCCCAGTCCCGCGTGATGATGGGCTTCCGAGGCCGGCATGAGCTGAACCCAGTCCGCATAGCGGGCGATCATTGCGTCCACGTAGCGCTTCTGGTGCTGGGCGGGCAACGCGAGAAGGTGGGTGATCTGCCGCAGCAGTGTGCGGCGATGCTCGGCGGCAAGCAGTGTGTCCGGGGACATGACGCGCACAAGGCCGGGCCTCGGCGGCCCGTGGTCCTGGTGGCCTTGAGTCTCGTCGGAACGCTGTCGCAGCCAGTTCAGCATTGGGGAAGCGTGCCGGGCGGGAATGCCCGTGACGCCGTGAAATTCTGTCCTGACGTGGAGAGTTTTCTCCTTGAGAGGCTGCGTTCGCTTTGATGATGGGAGGCCGAGGTCGGAAGTGCGGCAGCGGGTGTGACGGGGTCACAAGTCGCGGAGGCCTGCAAGGGTGTGACGGGGTCACACCCAGGTCGGTGCCGCAGCAAGGTGTGAGGGGGCACACCTCCTCGGAGGCCGAGGCCGGAAGTGCGGCAGCGGGTGTGACGGGGTCACAGGTCGCGGAGGCCTGCAAGGGTGTGACGGGGTCACACCCAGGTCGGTGCCGCAGCAAGGTGTGAGGGGGTCACACCCCCTCGGAGGCCGAGGCCGGAAGTGCGGCAGCGGGTGAACGTAGATGAGACTTGGCTCCGCTCCGGTCCCGATTTCCGGCTACGTAGATGAGCGGGAAAGGGCCCTTTAAGGGTAAGGGGGGATCCATGGCGCAGAGGTGGTCCTTGAAGGCCGTTAAACAACGGATCCGGGCTCTGGATTGGGAGATGCAGGAGTTGCACGAGCGGATGGAAGCACTGGTGCAAGAGTTCAAGGGCACCTGGACTCCACCCTGGCCGGCACATCCCGCATTGTGCCCGGGGCGCTCGGAGGCGCCGACACTGATCAAGTGGCGGCCGAAGGGCTCCATGGGCCAAGGGCAGAGCACGGTTCATTTCACTAACGAAGGGCTACAGGAGAAACTCGACGTAGCCGAAATTCCGATATCCACGCGTCTTGCCTGGATCGAGTTCGACAGGCGTATCCAGGTCGTCAATACGGAAGCGAGACTCGCCCATTACGAACGCAGACGGCTGCGCGATTACGTGTCGCAGCTGCAGCGCCTCAATGCCCTTGAAAAATGGGTAAAATCCGCGCAATAGTTTCATGACCTGCCTTTGAACGTGGCATCCAGCATGGAGGCTGGGAACGTGCAACAGGAGTGCATTGCCATGGCGAACGATTTCCGTGGGCGCGGGAACCTGGGTGCCGCGCCGATTCTGCGTCATACCGAAAACGGGGCCGGTGAGGCTGTTCCCGTTGCCAACCTCCGTGTGTATTTCGATCGCCGCAAACCCGTGGGTGACGATTTCGAGGACAGGGGTGGCTTCTGGGCGAACGTGAGCCTGTGGGGGTACCGCGCCGAGGTGGTCGCCAGGCTGTTGCCCAAGGGAGCACGCGTGGCGGTGGAAGGTGAGCTGTACCAGTCCTCCTGGGAAGACCGGGACACCGGTGAGCCGCGCAGCCAGCTGGAGGTGCGCGCGATTCACGTGGACCTGGATCTCGGCCGTGTCGCCTCGGTGCAGCTACAGCCGCCGGCCGGGCGGGAGGACGCCACGGCTGCGGAGGACGAAGCGGAACAGGAGCCGGAGCCATGATCCCTGTCGAGATCGTGGGTCCTCGGTTCCGGAGGGTTCACCACGTACCCTCGCCGCGTGACGCATTTCGCTTCGCTCGGCGTGAGCTCCGGCTGGCGGCTGCAATCGAATGCCGATTCCGCAACGGCGGCTTCGTTACCCGCGTCACGTCTGATGATTACCGGACGTGGCGCGATCCTGCGATGGGTATCGGAAACTCACTGCATGAGCAAGGAAGCACACATGGGACGCCGTAACGTTCTCGTTGTATCCATACTGGTTGGCGTGGTGGGTGGGGCAGGCTGCACCGTGACGGACGACAACGGCCTCGTAGTCGGCATTGATGACGAGCTTCTGGGTGTCGACAACGACGATGCGGAGGCCGAGGCCGAGGCGACCGGTTCTGGTGATCGCCGCCTTCAGGCGGCATCGGGCGATGTCGCCAAGGAGGATGTCACCTTCGTCCTGGAGACCGACCACGATGTGGATACCGTGTATGCCCGGATTCGCCGGGTGTTCGACTTCCAGACCCTGGACGAACGGGAATCCTCGGACGAGCTGCGCCGCGAACTCATCAAGATGGACGTTGGCCATCACCACCGGAAGACGCCTGGCGTCCAGTACAGCCTGCGCGAGATGCAGGAGATCCATGGCCATCGCGCCGTCATGCAGATCGATATTGATCGCGAAGGGGACGGCAGCCGGGTTCACGTCGGGTACTACACCGGCAACGATGCATTTCCCGAGGGGGAGGCGTTCCAGGAGCGTGTGAAGGACAAGCTCCGGCGAGCCCTGGAGTAAAGCGCTTGGACGAAGGACGAGTGAGCCGGTTGCGGGGAGACTAGGGTGTGACGGGGTCACACCCTGGCGCTGGCACTATGACCTGTGACCCCGTCACACCCCTATGACATCGCCTGCTCTTGACAGCTCCGGGACCGTGCCGCTACTGGTATAGGGTATTGGTTTTACCGCCTGCCTGTGAGCGCATCACAGGTCCTTTGAAAGCCCCTTCGGATCGGGAGGAGGGGCGTCGCCTTCGGGCGGTCGATCCATCGATCCAACCTCTACACCCTGCCGGGGAAAGCATTCCCTGGCAGGGAGAGCGCTTTCTCCGGCTTTTTCGTGAAGGAGAAAGCGCCATGTCCGAGAAGTCCTACTTCGATCTCCACATCACCGGCCTCGGTTACGTGAACCGGGTTCGGGAAGTTCGGCCCAAGCGCGGTGAGCCTTTCCTCGCGTGCGACGTCGTGGCCATCCACGGCGATGCCGAGCAGCCCGAACGGACCCGTTTCGATTGCCGCGTTGCCGGCCAGGAAGCCCAGCGCCTCGTTGAGGCAATGCCCACGCACCTTGAGCAAAACCGCAAGGTGCTCATCGGCTTCAAGCTCGGTGATCTCTACGCGGAGAGTTTCACCTATGCCGACGGCGAGAAGGCCGGTGAGACCGGGATATCGCTGAAGGCGAGGCTCCTGAAAATCAGCTGGGTTCGCATCGACGGGGAGAAGGTCTACCCGCCGGTGGAAGCCCGCAACCAGGAGACAGCCTGAGCGTTCTTTAACAAGACGGTTTACCAACACGGGAGATTCCGGGGCCTCGCGCCCCGGCGTCTTCCACGAGTCCGTGCGTGCGCGGGTTGGAGGAAGACGCCTCCATCGCGTGCCTGGAGCGTATCCAGGCCCCGGAGAAGCCCCTTCGGATCGGGTAGAGGGGCGCCGCCTGCGGGCGGTCGATCCACACGTTCTACTTCATCCCACCGGGGACGGCTTCCCCGGTGGGGAGGCCTGTCCCCGCCGTTCAGAGGAGACAGGCCATGACCAAGGACATGGACAAGCGCGATCTCTACCAGGAGGTCACCGACAAGATCGTCGCCGCCCTCGAAGAGGGCACCGTGCCCTGGGTGAAGCCCTGGGACAGTCGTCACGCCTCGGTGACGGCAGGGTATCCGTGCAACGCCCTCACAGGCCGTCCCTACCACGGCGTCAACGTGCCGCTGCTGTGGTTGGAGCAGACGTTGCGGGGGTTCACCAACAATCGTTGGATCACCTTCCGGCAAGCCAAGGAGGTCGGTGGGCACGTTAAGCGGGGTGAGAAGGGCACGTTGGTGACCTTCTTCAAGCCGATCCGAAAGCAGCTTACGGACGAGTCCGGCAATCCTCGGTTCGACGATAACGGCAATCCCCTGGAGCGGACGATTCCCCTGCTCAAGGGGTTCACCGTGTTCAACGTCGATCAGATCCAGGACCTTCCGGAGGAATACCTGGAACCAGAGGTCAAAGCGAAAGACTTGCCGGAGCCGCTGGAGGCAGCCGAGACGGTGATCGCGGCGACTGGAGCCGACATTCGGCACGGTGGGCCAGAGGCGTACTACGCACCACTGTCCGACCATGTGCAGATGCCGCCCGGAGCGGCGTTCCTCTCCCAGGAAGGGTACTACGGCACGTTGCTGCACGAGCTCACACACTGGACTGGGCATGGCTCTCGGCTCGCCCGGGACGGGATCGTCCACTTCCAGGGATTCGGGAGTTCGTCGTACGCCTTCGAGGAGCTGGTCGCGGAACTTGGTGGGGCATTCCTGTGCGCCGAGACCGGGATCCAGGGTGACCTTCGTCATGAAGGCTACATCGCTTCCTGGTTGGAGGTTCTCAGAGGCGATAAGCGGGCCATCTTCCGTGCATCCACGCAGGCGCGGCGGAGCACGGAGTATCTGATGGCGCAGACGCGTGAGGGACATGCGGCAGCCGAGGGTCGACAGGTTGCCCTGGCCTGAACCGACGCCCAAGCCGGTAGGAGATCAACACATGGACGAGACCCTTCGACAACGCAGTGACGGGGACTGGGAGGTGACCCTTCCCAGTGGACAGGTATGGAGCTCCCCGAGCAAGGAGGCGCTGGAGACGTTGTTCCAGTCGCAGCGGCGAAGCGAGGCGGCGAAGCAGCGGTTCCTGGAAGCCTGGAAGCGGGCCGTCAAGCTGATCGGGCCGGAGTACTTCCAGGCGGATGCCGAGTCGGTCGACACCGCGACCGACAAGTGGGATCTGCAACCCGATCTCATGGCACTCACGGAGCTGATTCGCAGCCCCATCAGTCCAGGACAGCGGACGTTCATCGGCGCCTGTTGCAGTTTCTACAACTCGGAGAGTGGGCAGATTCTGCTGGGTTTGGCCGGTGACGATCGCATGAACCTCTGCGACATCGCTCGCACCCTCGATGAGGAACGCACGGCCATCGTCGCCGAGCTCTTCCTCAACTACCGCGGTTGGTGATCGCCATCGCGCAATGACACCGGGGCCCCGTGCCCCGGCGTCTTCCCGGAGCTGCTGGCCGCATATCCGGCAGCTCCGGGAAGACGCCTCCATCGCGTGCCTGGTGCGTATCCAGGCCCCGGTGAAGTCCCTTCGGATCGGGAGGAGGGGCGCCGGCGTTGCCGGTCGATCCTACGTTGAACCACCCCGGCGGGATGGATGTCCCGCCGGGGCGCCTGCCCCGCCGTGTTAGTGCAGGAGGCAGGTCGATGCGAAGCCACTTGATCGCCAACGCGCTCAAGAACATCGGTGTCGGGCTGATCCTGGCGCCGTTGATCGCCCTGTTTGTCGAGGGCAAGAACCACTGGGGGCTTGCTGTCCCGGTGGTCCTGGGGCTCTCGGCAATCCTTGCGGCGGTATGGACACTGCCGGCGCGTGGAGGCTCGGCCGAGGAGGATGTAAAATGACGAGTATGGTTATCGTGTACACGTCAATCGGCGTCGCCATCCTGGTGCTAGCCGCCGTCGGGTTCTGGTTCCGTCACCAGGAGTCCCGTCAGCGGCAACAGGACCGGTAGTCGCTCATACACTTGAAACCCCACCGGGGAGGCATCCTCCCTGGTGGGGCGGTGTCTCCCGTATTGTCTTCTGGAGGCACCCATGCGTAGGCAATTCGATGATCAGGTCACCGAGCCGGTGACACAACTCGCCGACCACCGAGAGGACGAGGGCCAGGCGGATCGCCTGATCCAGCAGGCGTTGGCCGTGGTGCGCAGCCGGTTCGAGCGGGGCGAGGCGCTCCAGTCCCCGCGAGACGCGGCCAGGTACGTTCAGTTATGGCTGGGTCCCAGGCAGCAGGAGGTGTTCGCCTGCCTGTTCCTGGACAACCGGCACCGGATCATCGCATCCGAAGTACTGTTCCACGGTACCGTGGATTCGGCTGCCATCTACCCTCGGGAGGTGGTGCGCCGGACCATCGATCACAATGCCGCAGCCGTGATCTGTGCCCACAATCACCCGTCGGGCTCACCCGAGCCCTCCCGAGCCGACGAGATAATCACACGTCGACTGCAGGAGGCGCTGAGCTTGGTGGACGTTCGTCTGCTCGACCACCTCGTGGTGGGGGAGACAGTCACCAGCCTCGCTGAGCGAGGCTGCACTTGACGAACAGGGGAGGCCTTTCCGGGCCTCCCCTTTTCTGTGGGCGCTCAGTAGATTCAGTGCGTTAGCTGCGAGTCGTAGCGCATCCTGCCATCGTGTGAGCCCTACGGTCTTGGAAGAGGCTTTCGCTGGCACAGGGCTAGCCCCATGCAGCAATTCCCAAGGTTTGTTGGACAGCCCTGTCCGCCATCGCAGACCCGCATCGTCCGGCTTTGTGAACTGACGGTGCAAGTCGTAAGCCAGGCTAAGTCAACCGTTGCTCGTATTACCCCATAGTGCAGAATGGCAAGTGCTTGGAAACGCAACTGTTCGTTCAGGCGCTGACTTTGGCATGTTCCGACGCGCCTGAACTGTGACGGTCGTCAAAGAGATGCTTGCGCTTATATACGGGAATATATAGTGTTTACTCTAAGTGTGGACGATGACGCGTACAACGATTTGCGTGGTATTCGCGCGTCTGACCCAGTAGCCGCAGCGAGGGTCATCAGAGTGATCCAGCGGATTAAACATGATCCGCATTTGCTTGAGACGCTGCTGGACCACGGGTATGACAACCGAGTTGAACCCAGGTTTGACGTTAAGAAGTGGCAAGCTCAATGGGGCCAACAGAGACGCGACCTGTGGCGATTGAAGCTATGGGACCCCGCTGGCCGATTGCTACCTTATCGCGTCATTTATGCGTACTTCATTGCAAGTCGGCGGGTAGAAATACTCGGTGTTGTTGAACGAGGCAAAGCTTATGACGCTACCAACCCAACAGGACAACGGATCATCCAACGTTACGACGCGCTTTTACCAGAGTTGGGATGATGGCGAGGGAGTTGTTGCCGAGGAGCCTGTAACCGAGACCGACTCGGTAACCGCGAAGGTTGTCCATATCGGCACGTTTGCTCCTCATCTGCGTCCGAGCGCAGTGAAGTCGCACGATATCGACGACATCGCCGCAGAGTTTGAGGAGTTACATCCTGAGGAGATGGCTGATGCCCAGCGGTGGGTGCATGAGGCCCTCTACCCTGATGAAGAGAACACGATCCGTTCGATCCGCATGGCGAAAGGGCTGTCGCAGGCGGCATTGGCCGCGTTGATGGATTCGAATCAGCCTCACGTTGCCAGGATCGAGGCAGGACGTGTGGATATCGCGATGAGCACGGCCCGTAAGCTGGCGGCTGCGCTTGACCTCGATCTCAACCAATTGGATCAAGCCCTGCTCAACCAATGCTCTTTCGAGGAGTCACGGCGTGGTTGATAGGTACGCTCACGCTATCTTTTGCGATGACGTTCGGATGGAGAGGGGAGGAAAACAGACCTTTGTTGGCGTTTATGGGCCAAGTCTTCGCGTTGATAGTTTCCCCGCAACCTTGCCGTCATTCTGGGCGGTCGTGTACCTAGTGAGCCCTGCGAGCGATCCGGTTACCGAACTGAAAGTGCAGGTGAAGAAGGGTGACGAAGTCCTCGGAGAGGCGGATATCGATGGTGACGAGCTAAGGGGGTTGTATCCTTCAAGTGTTCGAGAGCGGACTAGCGACGCACATCGGATCACAGCGAACCTGCAGATTCAGTTCTCGCCTCTGAAGCTCGCATCGGATGGTCTCATCTGTGTCATCGTTCAGACTGAGCGTGAGGTTTTTGATGCCGGCCACCTGAAGGTGCAAGAACGAACTCGGGTGCAGCCTAAGGAGAAAAACCCGGGAGCCTGACCTGGGAATGGGCCGCTCTCTTGAGTTTCAGGGTTGGTAGACGTCTGGTCGCGGCATGGGCGTAAGGCGTGCATGTTTCAACTGTTGTGCCGTGTATCGGCCGGCCGGTACCTACGCAGAGAGCCTGCCGCTTCCCGAAAAGCGTATGCGATACCAGCTACAGGGGCTACCGACACAGAGTGATTTCCGCGGAGCGTTCTCAACGCTGTTAAAGTGATCGAGTCAACCGCGAGCCTGGAGCGTATCCAGGCCCCGGTAAGCCCCTTCGGATCGGGAGGAGGGGCGCCGGCGCTGCCGGTCGATCCATGCGCTCCCGTGGAGCCCCTGGCCGGGAGCGGTTTCACGCCCGGCTCGCCCACCGGGCACTTCGTCGGCCCTGGGCCGGCTCGCTCGACTTCGCCGGGCTCTCGGCCCGGCCCCTCACTCGCTGGATAGGCCTGCTCAGTGAACTGAGCAAGGAACTCATAATTCCTAGGGTTTTCTGCCTTGGGGAGAGACCTCCCCCGGAGGTGCTCCAGGCGCCTCCCGGGGAGGTCTCTCGGCCTCCATCCGGTCAACGGATGCCGGCCGCCCGCCGCCGGATGGATGGGCGGGTCCCTTTGTGCGGGTGATCCGTGCCAGCGAAGTGATGGGTCCATACCCCCGTGTGATGGACCGGCGAGCACAGAAGACAGCCGCAGCGGGAGGGCTGTACCACGCTTGCTGCGGGGTTGGCTCAACCATCGGATATGCGACCGCTTCTACGCCTTCTGGTCGCCTCCTGTTTCCACGCCGGAATGATCCACCGCGTCTGACCCCGCTCCTGCGCCGCTCCGTCACTGAGCGGTGCAGGAGTGTTTCTGCCATCCAAGAAAACCGACTTTGAACCAGTAAAGGTTTTCCGTCCGGCTCCGCCCGTCGTCACGGGAGACTCGCTCCCGTGGTTCGCGACAGGGACGGAAGCCTGATGCGCCGTGTAGGGATCATGATTCTCGGAATGGCTCTGGCCGTGGTCCCGGCGTTCGCCGTGGCGGATGCCGACGCCGAGCGGGAGGCGCTAAGCCGGCTGGTGTACGAGCTGGAGGCGCTGGAGCCGCTCATCGACGAGGCGGAAGCGCAGAGCGATCCGGACCAGCGCATTCGCATGGAGTACGACTGGCTGCGGCGCGATCTGGAACGGGTCCGTTCCGGGATCCGTGACCACATTGAGGCCCCGAGGCGTCAGCCGCGCCCTGCCACACCGCGGGAGATTGAACCGCTGCGCGGGGACTACCGGCGATGAACGAGACGCAGGCGGGCCAGTTTGCCGTGTGGGCCGGTGTCGATGCACAGACACTGGCGCTGGCCATCGCCTCGGTGGTCGCCGTTCTCTACATCCTCTGGCTGACCTGGGTGGGGATGAGTCAGTACCGCGCCTGGGCGAATAACGACAAGGAAGCATCGCTGCTGGACGTCACGTGGACGTTCATTCGGGCTGCTGTGGTGGTGATGATCGTGGGCTTTTTCATCCGGCCCGCGTAGCGGGCCAACAGGGAGGATCTCGCTATGCTCAAGCGCAACATGGAGCGTGCCAGGAGTGCGCTCATCGGTCTCGGCACCACGGTCCTGTCGGTGCCGGCCGCCGCCAACCTGCCGGATGCCCCGGAGCCGGAAGGGGGCTACGAGGAAGGCAACTGGATCGACCTCATGCAGGGGTATCTCTTCGAGGGCGGCACCGTGCTCGCCACCGTCGTGTCCATGGCCGGGTTCGTGTGGGTGAGCTGGACGGGGCTCACCAAGTTCAACGAGGCGCGCCAAGGCAAGGCGGAGTGGGGCGAGGTCGGCCTGCTCGGCATCGCGGGCGGCGTGCTGCTGCTGGTGATCGCGTTCCTGTTGCAGCAGGCCCTGGCCATCATCGGGGGATGAAACCATGGCGGACGCCGAGGGCCACGGGCTCGCGGAGCGGTTGAACGAGGAGCCCGCGATCTTTCGCGGGTGCTCGTCCAGCGAGCTCGTGGCGATTCTACTGGCCGCTATCGCGTTCTGGCTGCCGGTGGGGATCCTGGTCGGGCTGGCCGTCGGCTTCCCCCTGATGGGTGTCGGGGGAGCCGCAGTGTTCATCCTCGCAACGATCTTCGTGTTCGCGACCGTCTTTCAGCGGATCAAGCGCGGACGGCCCACCGGGTACTACCAGCAGCTGGTTCTGCTCACCCTGCATCGGGCCGGCCTGCGGCGGGCGCCGGTGATCCTGCGGAGCGGATTCTGGGACGTAGGGAGGCGTCTGTGAGGTATCGCAAGGAGCTGGACAACGTCCGCGCCCACGTCAACACGCTCAGGGTGGTGGCGCTGGGACTGGCCGTGCTGTGTGTCGGGCTCTGGTGGGGCTGGCAGCAGGCGCCGGAGCACCTGCGTGTGCACCTGACCCCGGAGCTGCGCAGCGGCGGCGTGGTCGAGGCGGACGAGGTCGTGGAGCCCGCCGTCTACACCTTTGCCCTCTACATCTGGCAGCAGCTGCACCGCTGGGAGGACGACGGCGCCACGGCCTATGGCGAGAACATCTGGCGGCTGCAGGGGTTCCTCACGCCGGACTTCCGCCGGTACCTGCAGCAGGACATGGAGGACCGGGCCGACCGCGGCGAGCTGCGGGACCGCAGTCGCTCCGTTCGCGAGATCCCCGGGAGAACCTACGACTCGGACCGGGTCGAGGTGCTGGCCGACGGCACCTGGCGCGTGTGGCTGGACGTGGAGATCCGGGAGCACATCGACGGCGAGCTGGTGAAGGAACTCCAGGCCCGGTATCCGCTGCGGGTCGTGCGCTTCAACGTGGATCCGGAGATCAACCCGTGGGGGCTTGCCCTGGACATCGAGGACGAGGCCGCGGCGGAGCGCCTGGAGGTGACCGTGGACGAGGAGGGGTCCTGATGGTTGATCGGCGAGGATTCATAGTGTGCCTCGCTGTGGCGGGGCTGCTGGCCCTGCCGCAGGGAGTACTCGCAGACGGGGTGGAAGGCTCGGTTGACGGTCAGGAGATGCCGGAGTCCGCCGCCGCGGTGGAGCGCGTGTCCTGGGACGGGACGCCGATCCGCGTGGTGGTGCCTGTCGATGGTGAGCGCCTGGTGCGGTTTCCCGGCGAGCAGATCCGGGTGGGCGTCCCTGTGCACCTGGAGGACCGGCTGCGGGTGTTCAGCAACGAGGGTATCGCGTACTTCCAGGCGCATGCCGCGTTCGGGCCGACGCGTGTCGTGGTGGAAGAGCTCGGTACCGGGCGGGCCTATTTTCTGGATCTCGTTGCCGAGGAGGATCCCACTGGCGGTGACGTGGTGGTTCACCGGCGCGATGGAGAGCCTGGCGAAGCAGCCGAGGTGGAGGAGGGTGATCCGCATCAGAACCTGGACTACATCGCGCTGACGCGCTTTGCCGCGCAGCAGCTCTATGCGCCGAGCCGGCTGCGCCCGGAAGTGGCCGGGGTGCGGCAAGTCTCTCTCGACACGGCGGAGGTGGATCTTGTGCGCGGCGGTGCCGTCGCCGCCACACCGCTGGCGGCCTGGCGTGGTGGTGGCTACTACGTCACGGCCGTGCGGCTCACCAATCGTACGCGCGAGCCCGTGGTGCTGGATCCGCGCGACATCCGGGGCGAGTGGCTTGCCGCCACCTTCCAGCACGCGCGGTTGCAGCCCGCCGGGGACGAAGCGGATACCACGGCGGTGTACCTGGTCTCGCGGCGGCAGTTCGAGGACAGCTTCTGGGGGGCGCGCTGATGGTCTCGGTGAAGAGCAATCGCCTGCTTCCGATCATCTTTGGCGTGGTGGTGCTGGCCACGCTGTTCGTGGTGCTGCGCTCGGGTGGCGATGATGCCGGTGGTGCCGGGGCAGAGCCCATGGACGAGGTGCCCACGGTGGAGCGGCCGGATACGGACACCCAGGCGGACACGATCCGCACGCTGGCCGCCGAGCAGCGTCAGCTCCAGGGCGAGCTGGAGGCTCTGCGGGAGGAGAACCGGCAGCTGCGGCGCGAGCGGGAGCGTGCCGAGCGCGAGGCGGTCGAGGCCGACGAGGCGTCGGATCAGCAGCGCGGGCGGCTCGCCGAGATGCTCGAGCGTATCGACCGCCTCTCCTCCCGGGTGGAGGAGATCGGCGATGGCGGGGACGACGATCCCGACGATGACGGGATGGTGCCGGGGACCGACATCCCCGTGGGGCTTGGCATCGGCGAAGACGACACGCTGCCAGATCCGGACCGCACTGCGGCAGTGCCCGACGGGGCGGTGGCGCAGGAGACGGAACTCCAGTGGGTTGAGCCCGTGGCGCTGGATGCCGGCGGGAGCGACAGGGATGCCGCAGAGGGCGGCGTGCTGGCGCAGGGCCGGGCCGTCGTGGAGGAGGCCGGTGGGGACGAGCCCACTGTTGCCGACGAGGTGCGCGAGGCGCGCGCCCGGGCCCTGGAGCGCGCTCATGTGGGTCAGGTGGCGGAGTTCGGTGATCGCGAAGAAGAGCCGCGCTACACGGTGCCCCGTAACTCGACGCTGATGGGCTCCACCGCGATGACCGCCCTGGTCGGGCGGATTCCGCGGCAGGGCACAGTTGAAGATCCCGCGCCGTTCAAGGTGGTGGTCGGCGAGAACAACCTCGCCGCCAACGACATCCGTATTCCCGGGATCGAGGGCATGATCTTCGCCGGCCACGCCATGGGCGACTGGACCCTGTCGTGCGTGCGCGGCGAGGTGGAGAGCGTCACCGCCGTGTTCGAGGACGGCACCGTCCGGACCCTGCCCGATCCGGAGGGCAGCGAGGACGAGACCATCGGCTGGATATCCAATGACCGCGGCGTGCCGTGCATCGCCGGCGAGCGGATCAGCAACGCCCAGGCCTATCTCACCCAGGCCACGACACTGGCCGCAGCGCAGGCCGGTGCCGAGGCGGCGGCCGCCGCGCAGACCACCACCCAGGTGGGCCAGGAAGGGTTCACGCAGCAGATCGTCACCGGCGAGACCGGCGAATTCATGGCCGGCCGGGCGGCTTCGGGCGCCATTGAGGAGGTGGTCGACTGGCTGCGGGCGCGTCAGGACGCGCACTTCGATGCCGTCTATGCGCCAGCCGGCGAGCGGGTCGCGGTGCACATCGATCGCGAACTCGCCATTGACTACGAGATCGACGGCAGGAGGGTCAGTCATGAGGACTTCATGCGCCAGGGCGACGGCGCTCGTCGCCGTCTCGATTAGTGCCTTCATTGCCGGGTGCGAGACGACACCCGGCCACAAGGTCTTCCCCGATGATGGGCCGACCATGGACGAGGTCTACGAGGGGCATTTCCGGGACATGCGGGGCCATGATGCCGACGGTGCTCGGGAGGCGTTGCACTCGGGCGGCGAGGCGTTGGCCGAGGATTACGAGGATAGCGCCGAGGAGAGCGACTCCGAATATGAGGAGTCGCGCATCCGGCAAGTGCACGATGGCGACGTGGACCTGGACGGGTACACCCGGACGGCCGCCGACGAGATCGCCACGCGGTTCTCGCGGGTCCCGAACCCCACCATGGTCATGTACGTCTACCCGCACCTGGCGGGGCAGGACGAGGCGCCGGTGCCCGGCTATGCCACGTCGTTCCGCATGTACGAGCGCGACCATTACGCGCTGCCCGGTGAAGCGGGGGCGCGGTGATGATCCAGGCGTTTCGTTCGCTTTGGCCCTTCGGCTCGGGTGCCTCCGGAACCGCGGAGTCCGGGGAGCCGGATCCGACACTGGGGCAGACGCGTTATCAGCCCGTGACCGAGGCCGAAGTCGCCGGCCTCTACCAGCGGCCGGACTCGTTCACCGACCTGTTGCCGTGGACGGACTACGACCCGGAGACCCGGGTCTTCCTGCTGGAGAACGGGCGCAGTGTCGGCGCGCTGTTCGAACTCACCCCGGCGAGTTCGGAGGCGCGCTCAAGCGCCTACCTGAATGTGCTCCGGGAGCAGATCCAGTCCGCCATCGCAGACACCATCCCCGAAGTGGACGGCTCCCCGTGGGTGGTGCAGTTCTTCGTCCAGGACGACCCCGCCATCGCCGATGTCGGCGACCGGGTGCGCGCCTACGCCGCCGAGCGGGCCGGGGATCATCCGTTCGCCCGGGCGTACTTCAGCCATCTGGACGCGCATCTCCACCGCATCTCCCGGGACGGCGGGCTGTACGTGGACGAGCAGGTCACCGGTGCCGCCTGGCGGGGGCAGCGGCGGCGCGTGCGCGCCTGCCTGTATCGCCGTGACGCCGGCGGCGAGCTGGCGCCGGAGGAGGAGCTCAACCAGGTCGCCGCCCAGTGGGTGGCGAGCCTGGAGGCGGCGGGGATCGGCGTGCGCCGGTGTGGTGCCCGGGAGCTCTACGAGTGGCTGGTGCCCTGGTTCAACCCGCGCCCGGAAATCACAGGGGGCGATCCGGAGGCGCTGCTGCGGATTGCACCGTATCCGGGTGATGCCGACCTTCCCTTCGGCCGGGACTTGGCCGAGCTGTTGACGTATTCCATGCCGGAGTCGGACCAACGGGCCGGCGCGTGGCGATTCGACGGTCTGCCGCACACCGTGGTTCATGCCCAGGGGCTGCGTCATGCTCCGCGGGTCGGGCACTTCACCGCCGAGCGGCGCAGCGGTGACAACATCTACGCGCTCTTCGACCGCTGCCCCGAGGGCACGGTGATGGCGATCACCATCACCATCCAGCCCCAGGACGCGGTCCACAACCACGTGGCGAAGATCCAGGCGGCCTCCGGTGGCGACAACATCGAATCCCAGCTCGCCTACCGGGAAGCGCGGGAGGCCATGGAGCAGATGGCCCGCGGCAACAAGCTCTTCCCCGCCCAGGTCGCGTTCTACATCCGCGCCGAGAACGACCGGGAACTGGTCCACCACCGCAATCACCTGGCGTCGAAGCTGGTCTCCCAGGGGCTGCAGGTCATCGCCCGGGAGGCGGAGCTGCTGCCGCTGGATAACTACCTCCGCGGCCTGCCCATGGCCTACGACCCGACGTTGGAGCGCTACACACGGCGCAGCCGCTACGTCTTCGCCGACCACCTTGCCGCCATGCTGCCGCTCTACGGCCGCACCAAGGGCACCGGTCATCCGGGCATGCTCTTCTACAACCGGGGGGCCGAACCGCTGACGTTCGATCCCCTGCACAAGCAGGACCGGAAGAAGAACGCGCATGCGCTGATCCTCGGGCCCACCGGCGCCGGCAAGTCCGCCATGCTGAACTACCTGATCATGCAGATGGCGGCGGTTTACAAACCACGGATTTTCGTCATCGAGGCGGGCAACAGCATGGGGCTGCTCGGGCAGTACGCCCAGGCGCACGGCCTCAGCGTCAACCAGGTCACCCTCAATCCGAACCAGGATGTCTCGCTGCCGCCTTTCAGTGCCGCCATCCACCTCCGGGACCAGCCGGACGTCGAGGCCCGTGCGGAGGACGAGCCGGACCAGGACCCGGAGGGGGACGACGATGCGGAGGAGGCGCGTGACGTGCTGGGCGAGATGGAGCTCTCCGCCCGAATCATGATCACCGGCGGCGAGGCGAAGGAGGACGCCAGGATGTCCCGCTCCGACCGCCTGGCCATCCGCCGGGCGATCCTGCGTGCCGCGGAGAACGTCGGCGCCGCCGGACGCGATCAGGTACTCACCGAGGACGTGGTGCAGGGTATGCGCGAGGGGGCGGAGGATCCGAGCCTCACCACCACGCGCGCGCAGCGCATCCGGGACATGGCCGACGGCATGGAACTGTTCTGCTCCGGCTTCGCCGGCAAGCTCTTCAACCGGCCGGGGACGCGCTGGCCGGAGGCCGACATCACCATCGTCGACATGGCCATGCTGGCCCGGGAGGGCTACGAGGACCAACTTACCGTGGCGTACATGGGGCTGATGAACCACATCAACGATCTGGTCGAACAACACCAGCACGCCAATCGCCCCACGCTGGTGATCACCGACGAGGGTCACATCATCACCACCAACCCGCTGCTCGCGCCCTTCGTCGTCAAGATCACCAAGATGTGGCGCAAGCTCGGGGCGTGGTTCTGGGTGGCGACGCAGAACCTCGAGGACTTCCCCGACGCCGCCCGGAAGATGCTCAACATGATGGAGTGGTGGCTGTGCCTGGTCATGCCCAAGGAGGAAGTCGAGCAGATCGCCCGTTTCCGGGATCTCTCCGAGGAGCAGAAGGCACTGCTGCTCTCCGCGCGTAAGGAGCCCGGCAAGTACGTCGAGGGAGTGGTGCTCACGGACCAGATCGAGACCCTGTTCCGCAGTGTGCCGCCACCCATCGCCCTGGCACTGGCCATGACGGAGAAGGACGAGAAGGCCGAGCGGCGGGCGATCATGGAGGAGCTCGGCTGCACCGAGGTGGAGGCCGCGGAGGAGGTCGCCCGGCGCATGGCGGAGGGCGGGTCGCCATGAGCGCGCAGATCCATACGGACGGGTTCGATCCGGCCGCCTGGTGCTGGGAGGACTGGCTGCAGGTCGCCGCCGGGCGCATGGGGGTGTTCCGGGTGTCAGCGGCACCGCGGCTGCCGGACGACGTGGCGTGTCTGACCCTCTCGCGTCTGCCGACGCAGGGGCCGGGCGAGTTGTTGCACAAGGGCGGGTGGTTGAGTTCGCCGCGGCGTTCCGAGGCGCTGGCGTCGCTGCGGCGCCTGGGGTGGGCGCCGGAGGAGGTCGCCGACGCAGTGGGCCACGGTCGGGTCCTTCCCGGTTGCGTCGAAGAAGCCGCCGAGTCGTTGGCCGCCATTGAGGCGGCTTTGTGCGCCCGAAAGCTGGAGAGCGGACTGCCTCGCCATCGCCGTTGGGTGGCCATTGATATCGGCCGCCAGGGAGGTAGGGGATGGGCCGAGTGACGCGAGTACCGGTGGCAGTGTTCACGGTCTTCGTGGTGTTGGGTGTGGCCAGTGATGCTCCGGCAGGCGAGGTAGCGCCTTCCGCCTCGGGCTCCTCTCCGGATGAGCCGCTTGTGGTGGCCGAGCCCGCTGATCTCCTTCCCGTGAACACGCCGGAGATGGAACCGGGCCGGTTGCGGGCGACGCCATCGGCCGACGCGGAGGGAATGCTGGAGCGCCTTCCGCAGCCTTTGTGCCTGGTGGGCGCGGATGCTCGGTCCCTGCGCTGGCTGGAACGCCACCGCTCGTCCCTTCGGTCTGCCGGTGCCCTGTGCCTCCTGGTGCAGGCGGAGCGCGTCACCGATCTGGATCGCGTCCTGGATGCCGCCGGCGAGGTGCCAGTGCAGGTGAGCCCGGGTGGTGAGCTGGCCCGGCGGTTCGGGCTCCAACGCTACCCGGTGGTGATCTCGGCGGAGGGCTTCGAGCAGTGACCGAGCGCTACCCCGTGGAGGCGCTGCTGCGCCCGCCCGTGGAGTTCTACTCAGCAGGTGTGGCGGCGTGTGCGGCGATCATCGCTGTGGTGGCGCCCTGGGCGCTGATGATGACGCCGACGGTGGCCTGGGGCGCGGCGGTGATTCTCGGCGGTGTCGCTGTGTGGCGGGGCCGTCAGGGTTGGTGGATCGTCCGCTACCACCGCAACCTGAAACGCCTGCCGGAGTTCCGGATGCGCTCCGCCGAGATTCCGGTGTCCCGGCGCAAGCTCTACCTGGGGCGGGGGTTCCGGTGGCGGCAGAAGCACACCCAGCGGCTCCGCGACACCATCCGGCCCGAGGTGCAGCACTACGTGGAGCCGGGCCCGCTGTATCACTGGGCCCGGCGGCGGGAGGTGGCCTGGGAGAGCACACCGGGGCTACGCCTGCTGGCCGCGGCGCTGGCCTACCGCTCCTGGTGGAATCCCCTGGCACCATTGCCCCCCGTCGGTGGCAAACCGGCACTGCACGCCGTTGGCTGCGACGAGGAGGAGGACGTCTACACCGACCTCGGCGAACGCGTCGGGCACACCCTGGTGCTTGGCACCACGCGGGTGGGCAAAACGCGCCTCGCGGAGCTCCTGATCGCCCAGGATATCCGTCGCGGGGACGTCACCATCGTCATCGACCCCAAGGGGGACGCCGAACTCTTGAAGCGGGTCTATGCGGAGGCCCGACGCGCCGGACGCGAGGACCGCTTCCACATGTTCCACCTCGGGTACCCCGAGCACTCGGCGCGCTACAACGCCGTGGGCTCGTTCGGGCGCATCACCGAGGTGGCGAGCCGCACCTCCCGCCAGTTGCCGAGCGAGGGCAACAGTGCTGCGTTCCGGGAGTTCGCCTGGCGGTTCGTGAACATCGTCGCCCAGGCCCGCGTCGCGCTGGGCTACCGGCCGGCCTACGACCAGATCCTCCAGGATGTGACCAATATCGAGCCACTGCTCATCGAGTACTACGAGCACTGGTTGCCGGGCGTTGCCCCTGAAGGCTGGCGGGACGAGGTCGGTCGGCGCGAGGCGAACATGGACGAGCGCCGCGTCCCCCGGAATCTCCAGGGGCGGGACAAGCGCGCCATTGCCCTGGTGCTTTACGTCAAGGAACAGGGGCTGTCCGATCCGGTGGCCGACGGCCTGCGCTCGGCCATGGAGTACGACAAGACGTACTTCGACAAGATCGTGGCGAGCCTCCTGCCGCTTATGGAGAAGCTCACCACGGGCAAGACCGCGGAGCTCATCTCACCGGACTACCTGGATACCGATGATCCGCGGCCGATCTTCGACTGGCGGGAGGTGATCCGCACCGGCGGCGTCGTGTACGTGGGCCTGGACGCGCTCTCCGACGCCGACGTGGCGGCCGCCGTGGGCAACTCGATGTTCGCCGATCTGTGCTCGGTGGCCGGGCAGATGTACAAGCACGGCCAGGACGACGGGCTGCCCGAGCGTCGCCTTAGCATGCCCACGGTCAACGTCCACGCCGACGAGTTCAACGAGCTGATCGGCGACGAGTTCGTGCCGCTTCTGAACAAGGCTGGCGGTGCGGGGTTCCAGGTGACCGCGTACACCCAGACATGGTCGGACGTGGAGGCGCGCATCGGCAGCAAGCCGAAGGCGGGCCAGGTGGCCGGGAACTTCAACACCCTGGTGATGCTGCGGGTGAAGGAGTACGCCACCGCTGAGATGCTCACCACCCAGCTTCCACAGGTGGAGGTGTTCAGCCTGATGCAGGTCTCCGGGACCAACGACGCCTCCGACCCGGATTCCGATCAGCACTTCTCCAGTCGCAACGAGGACCGTATCTCGGTGACCGAGGCGCCGCTGCTCACGCCGGCAGACGTGGTCACGCTACCGAAAGGCCAGGGGTTCGCGCTGGTCGAGGGCGGGCAGCTCTACAAGCTGCGTCTGCCGCTGCCAAGCGGCGAGGCCGATCCCGTCATGCCGGCCTCGCTGGACGAGATCACCGAGCGCATGGCCCGTGACTACGCCACGGGCGACGCCTGGTGGCAAACGGATCCGGTGCCTACGCCGCCACCGGAGGATGCGGCCTGATGGCCACCCGCGACGTCCAGGCAAGCCGCCACCCAGCCGCACGCAAGCCGGGGTGGGTTGGCAGTGCACTGGGCATGGTCGGCCAGCTGGTGCTGTGGCTGCTCGTGGCGCTGCTGTTTTCCATCCTGGCCGAATGGGTGGGGCAGACCTGGGTGTGGCCGGAGCGCGGTGTCGAGCACAGTCGCATGATGCTCGAGCGCGAGGCGGCCTATATCAACCAGGACTTTCATCGCTCGGCGATTCCGGGGGTGGGGGAGCCCGCTGCCTATGTTCAGCAGTTCGCGGATGTTGCCTACGAGGGGCTCATCAAGGCCACGGGCGTCGAGTGGCTGCTGGACTGGCTCGCTCGCCCGCCGGACCCGGAAGGCGGGCGCTTCCAGAGGGCACTGCGCAGTGGCTACGCCGCGGCGGAGCCCTACGTGCTCTCGGCGATCACCATCACACAGGTGTTCGCCCTGCGCCTGGGGGTACTGACCCTGGCCATGCCGGTGTTCGTGTTGTTCGCCTTGGTCGCGGTGGTCGACGGGCTCGTGCAGCGGGAACTGCGCCGCTGGGGCGGGGGACGGGAGAGCAGCTTCGTCTACCACCACGCCAAGCGGCTCATGGCGCCGTCCATCGCCATGGCCTGGGTGGTTTACCTGGCCATGCCGGTGCCGGTGCACCCAAACTGGGTGATCCTGCCGTTTGCCGTGCTCAACGCCGTGACCGTGGCGATCACGGCGTCGCGGTTCAAGAAGTACCTGTGAATCGGTGTGGGGTACACTGTTAGTTGACGGGCGCTCGCCAGTACCGGGGACCGGAGACTGGGGTTAATGGCCTGGATCAAGACGGCGTTAGAGGACAGGGAAGGCCCTGCAAGAGTGCCTCTGGTCCTGCCTAGTGTCTGCCCTGCGTTTTGAGGGCAGGGTTAAGCCGGATGAATCTGTGAGGAGTCGCGCGGCGAGGGCGCTGCGGAATTTAGGGTTCGATGTGCACGGCAGATCGAAGAGCTAAGTGATATGTTGCCTCGTCGTTGGCTTGGTTGCGAGTTCCGGGTGATGCTCCTCGATCAGCGCTTTTGTCAGCTGTTCGCCGCGCCGACTGAGCTTCTCGACCCATTCGTCTGGCATTGCGGAAAAATCTGTGGGATATGCATGTACATCTTCCCGCGTAACGAGGTCGTCGGGCGGATACTCTAATCGGCTGTCGTCCTGCCCCAGATAAGGTACGAGAATGCCCTTGAGCGTTCCGGAAGTTCTCAGGTCGAACAAGCGTTTCATCGCCGCATTCTGGGCCCGATCATGAACGCAGGCAAACGCACTGCTCATGCGGGCCAGTAGGAACTGACTGGGGGAGTCAAATCGTAAACCATAACCTGCCCGGCAACATATTATGGTGTCGACCTTCGTAACGTTTAGACTGATTTGCGGGTCACGGTCCGGCCACAGTGGCGCAAGACCAAGGTTGTCATAAACGCCGCCATCTGTGAGTGTTACCCTTTCTTCGCGTCGTGTACCGTCTTTCTTGTTAAACGGCAAAAGGTCATCAAGTGCTGGCAAGAGAAGCGGATAGGCCGCGGATGCGGTCACGGCGTGTCCCAGGGTGACGTCGTTGCTTGCAAGTGTCCCGAGACGCCATGATCCAGAACTCTTTTGCGAAAAATAAAACGCGGAACCGGTCCTCAGGTCGGCGGCGTTAACGATAAGCAACGGCCCGCCGGCGGGCAGGTCGGCAAGACCCTGTTCCTCAAACACGTCTTCTTCCAACACCCGCCGGAGAATGGTGGTTCGGCTGGCGAAACGTCGCACGGGTGAGGAAAGCCCGGCGACTCGCCAGTGTCGCCTTCTGTCTGGTGGGGCAAGCAGTGATACGGACCAAGTGATGCCATAAACCGCAATGGAGAAGGTGCCGGTTACAGCGAGAATGAGCCAGCAATACAGCGCTCGCACGCCTTCGGTTGTGGTCAAAGCCTTTCGAAGTACAGCTCGTGTGAGGCCGCGCGCCAGAAGCCGTCGAACTTTGGCTTCGAATTCAGGGAAACTGCCCTGATGGGTGGCATACATTGCGCCGATGACGCTTCCACCGGAAACGGTTGACAGGACTTTGACGTGACCCATGATTCCGAGGTCATGCAAGGCGCGGAGGCAACCAAGATGGAACGCGATTGCCCGCGAACCGCCACCGGATAAAGTTAGGCCAATCTTTGCTCTGGTCATGCCTGCCCGCCTAGAGTTTTACCACGTGGAAGACCATTTCACTGCCCAATTACTTCGCCCTCAAGGTTCGCGAAGACGAGGCGTACATCGTGCTCGCCGGCGATGAGCATCAGGGCTGGCAAATCGTCCATGTCGAAAAGGGCGGCAAACCAGTCAATTTGTGCGAGATCCGTCGCGCTCGGATGTGTCGGGGCATGCGGCGGGTGAGAATGCCATTCGCCAATGTAACGAACCTGCCCGAGCGTCTGCTCCGATATTCGGCCAAGGTACTCTTGAACGCCGGAGGTACCGCGCACGAAGCCGGTAGTGCTGCGGGCGCTGTCCGCAGGCGCGGGCGCTGCATCTACGACGTGTATGTGCTTCGCTGGGATGTCAACCACCCCCGTCAGTACGCCGCCGGTCTCTTCGGGAAGATGATGATGCCGGAGGGCCTGAATGCGCTCGATGAGACCTTGATCGACGGAGACAGTCCAATCTCCAGCTCGGAAGCGCTCAACCTGTGCGGGCTGGCTTTCGCAGATGTCGACGGCACCGTACTGAGACATTGACCATATCCTGATTATGCCTTCATCGTGATCGACGGCCGTGCCAAGGCCGCCTGCGACAAGCCCGCTTAGTGCCATCACACGCGACTCAGGTATCAGGTTCGTTATGGCTCGGCAGGCACCGGTATAGGCATATGTCCCCTCTCCGTCTGAAAGGTGCCCCGCAAGCCGGTCCTCCCTCGCCACGAAACCGAAATACTGAGCTTCCAGGTCGCGTAGGGTTAGCGAGCGGTCCGCGGACTCCGCAATCAGTACCGCCGCCTCACCGGATGGATTAAAGAAGACACTGGCGCGGCGCGCGGTCGACGAATGATCGGAAAGATAACGCGCGGCCACGACGGATGCCGTGGCATCGATGATGAGCTCAGCGCGTTCGAGCGCCTGATCAATTTTGTCGCGCGAGTCGTCGCAGTCCATTACATTGGCGGCAAGACTGCGCGCGATCGGCGGGGATTCGTGGATCACCTCGGAAACCAGCTCTGCAACCAGATCGGCTTTGCCCCTTGTGACGTCAGCATCACGTCCGGTGTGCCGAGCGATGTTGTGCGGCAGCAGCCGGTCATCGTCCATGATCGTCCAGGAAAACCGCCCTTCGCGGCCCAAGCACTCTGCAACATGCGAGCCGATTGCGCCGGCCCCCACCATCACGACCTCGCGGGCATCAACGTTGTCCCTGCTGCTCAGCTGCGTCGCAAGTAGGCGGTCGAACTCGTAATGCACCTCGGCGGATTGTGCCGGGATCGTGCGTATTGCTTCAGTGTCCTCCGGCTGCTCCCGTACTGCCTTAAGGTAACCAACTTGGCTACCTTCATCGCTGTGTTCTTGCGGAAGTGCGATGCCGAGCGCTACCGCAATCTTGCCGGCTGGCCGATCAGTGATGAATGCGCGTAGGTCGGACCCATTCTGCTGCGAGCCGTCTGGGGCAATGATCGGCATTTCTACGATGATGGCAAACCGAGACAGGAGTGGCCACAAAGCCTGTTCGCCCTGATCAAGCCAATCCGAAAAACGGCGCCGCAAATCGGTGAAAAGGTCTATGCCCCGCTCTGCGAGCATGTCAGCAAGACTTCCCAGGGTCTCAGGCGCAAACTGAAGGCGCTGCATTCTTTCCGGGGGAATACTGTATGCGACCAAGCAGATCGGTTGATGTTGACCTTTCAGCTCCCCGACCTGCTGGATCGGGAGCACACGCAGAGTCTGCCCGTCCGCTTTCACGGTACCGATCAGATCAAGCTCATCTGCATTATGCAGCACATCTCGCGAGATAATGAAGCTTATAGGGCTTCCCAGAAATATGGGATCGAGAGGCTGGCGCGCGTCATGAAGCCCCCCTGCCATGCACGGGTGAACCAGGATAGGATACGCCCAACCAGTTCCGCGGGGGTCCATGTGAGGCGTGCCTCTGCCCAAGGGCGATCGTCGGTGCAGATTGCCCTCGGGGATCCTTCGAGTACAAGCTGCTGGTGTTCTGTGTCAGGGAAATCCGCGCGCAGCATGTACACGAGCGGCATGGCCTCGTTATCGGTGAAGCGAACGCCGATGCGTTCTACGCGCTTAAGCGGCTGGGCACTTTTCTGCGGTCGCCCGGTCTGGAAATCGAGAACGACAAGTTCACACTCTTCGTCCCGGCGCGCTTCAACAAAAGTTGCGAGGTGGTCGGCATATCGCTCAACGAAGGTGACGAGCGCAGTGGCTGCCGAGGACTTTAGATCAGAGGCAGCCACTGGCTCGCCGAATTGTGTCAGCCACGCGTCGATGTCCATTAGCCCGCCTTGGGTGTTGACCCTGCTGCGGTACTGCTGACCATCGGAGCCCCAAGAACCGGTGCGATACCTTGGGCCGTGACTTTGTAGGCGAACGGCTTCGGATTCGCCTTCGAGGGTTTTTCCATCGTCACTTCGAACTCACCGTCACATTGCCCAGATACACGGCGGTGGTAGTTCGCTGCTTGCCGGTGAGGCGGTTGATTGTCGCGGTCCTCGTCAGAGCCTTTTGTTGGGATGGGCCAAGACGGCGATACGATGCAGCTTGCCCCTTCCCGTTGGTCCTCGAAGAGCCACTTGACATTGGGTGCGGGCTCAGTCACGTCTTCACCGCGCTCTGGGCTGAGCGACAGGTAAGAGCAATGGTGCGGAAGCTTCATAATGTCCCAGCGCAAACGCTCCTCGTTACCGTGCTCGCGTGTCGTCTGGACAATCTGGGAGAGCGTTTCATGGTTTGCGTCCGACGCCAGTAAGAGGCGGGACTCCGTACTGCCCTCTCGGAAGGTCGCATGCATGACGATTGAGTCTTCATTCCGGTCGACGACGGTGTTCTCATCCTGGCGCCAGCCGAATGGACAGTGAACGAAGAACTCCACCGCCTCCGGCCCGTCCTTGGAGTAGCCTGGCACGAGTTTGCCAGCGTCGACGATGAGATGTTTGCGCTCCTCGAAATCGAGGCCTTCATCTTCCAGCCACTTCTTAAGCCGCTCGGGGCGCGAGAATACGCGGACGTCACGCCCTTCGCGCAAGCGGTGCCGGGCTTCGGCTCGGACGATGCGGGCGTCGTTCTCCAGATTCTCCTCAAGAATTGCTGCTGCGGGCACCCACAGCTCCTTGATTTTGATGCGGTCATCGGTCTGGTAGATCGCTGCATGTTCCAACCAGAAGAACTCACTAAAGCCCTTGCAGTGATCCGCGTCAGTGTGTGTGATGCAGACCGCGTCAAAGTAGTCTCGGCCCTCGTTTCGCAGGTCGCGCAGGAGTTCTGCGGGCAAGTCGCAGCGCTTGTCCTCGTCACCGTCACCGTTCCGCATCGCGGCGTAGTCAACGAGAATTTTGCGACCGTCCGCAAGGTCGAGACGCAGCGTGTCCGCATTGCCTAGGGGGAAGAACTGGATACGAGCTGTCATGTGCTTTTCCTTCCTGTCTATATGGGCGGGGCTGGCACGTCAGTGCTTCTGCTCCCGTGGCGGGTTGGGGGCGTCGCTCGGCGGGAAAGTGTCGGAACTTGCCCACTTCCCGTCGCGGCCTTGGTTGCGAATTCCGCCGCTGCCTCGGCAACAATTTACGATCTGCTCCGACGCCTTCTCGGCCTTTACCTGGGGCGGTGCAGGCTGCTCGCACGCTTGGCGTCCGTGTCTTGACGAGTCCAACCCCTCGGCCGTTTGGTCACGCATCGGTAGGTCCAAAGCCTGTCGTTTCCCAGTTCACGTCGCCTTCATGCTACTGTAAGATAATAAACTATACACATATAGTTTTGATGTCAAAATAGTTACTATACATATCAGGGGGTGTCGTGGCGGACGCGAAGTCAGACTTGCGGTGGGGCGTTGAGCGGCGTCTGGAGTTCATAGAGTTTCGGCTGTATTGGGAAGGCGGTATCAACCGGGCCGACATCACCGGTTTCTTCGGTGTGTCCGTGCCCCAGGCGTCAAAGGACCTCAGCCACTACCAAGACCTGGCGCCCGGCAACATGACGTACGACAAGAGCGAGAAGCGGTACTTTGTTTCCGGTACGTTCACTCCGCGTTTTTTGACGCCCGACGCGGACCAGTATCTGTCGCAGCTTCGCCTGATTGCGGAGCGCGTGAGGCCCGCAGAGGAAACCTGGCTATCGAGCCTTCCCGGTCTGGACTGCATGCCGATTCCCTACCGGCGGGTCGATGCTGCGGTGCTGCGCACGTTAATATCAGCGATTCGGGAGCGACAGGCGGTAGAGGTTCGCTATCAGTCAATGAACCCCAAGCGCCCGGCGCCCATATGGCGGGGAATTAGCCCGCACGCCTTCGCCAGTGACGGCCTTCGCTGGCACGTTCGCGCCTTCTGTCGCTTAGAGCGTAAGTTTAAAGATTTTCTGCTGTCGCGCTGCCTCGACTGTCGCAAGAGCGGCCCCACTGAAGCCGACGCAGATGAAGATCTGCTTTGGAATGAATTGTTTACCGTAGAGCTGAGGCCAAACCCAAGACTCTCTGAAGATCAGCAGGAAATTATTGCGTTGGACTATGCAATGGATGAGGGCAAGCTCGATCTGCCGATCAGAAAGTCGCTCCTTTTCTATTTCCAGAAACGGCTTCGCTTGGACGTAGCAAACGCGCTGGATAATCCGCAGGAAACACCGGTAGTGATCGCAAATGAGAGGGAATTCAATTTGGCTCTGGCCGAAGCGACTGAGGTGGACCCAATCAGTTGGACAACCTGATGGTGTCCCTAAGCTATGATCCGGTTGTTTCCCTGGCTCAGGCTGCCAAGGATATGGATTGCCCGTAGTACACCTCATCGGGCGTTTGGTAATCAAGGGTTTGGTGGTACCGGGTCTGATTGTAATGCCGGAAGTACCGGTGGAGCGCCTGCTTCAAGTGTCGGCCATCCTCGAAGGCAGTGAGGTAGACGCACTCGTGTT
The DNA here is from genome assembly GCF_900110585.1 of Aquisalimonas asiatica. Lineage (NCBI taxonomy): Bacteria > Pseudomonadati > Pseudomonadota > Gammaproteobacteria > Chromatiales > Ectothiorhodospiraceae > Aquisalimonas > Aquisalimonas asiatica. The sequence goes on from NZ_FOEG01000014.1 coordinate 77,303, forward strand.
TGACGCTGCGCCAGAGCCGTTCCACGAAGATGTTGTCATGGTAGCAGCCCTTGCCGTCCATACTGATCCGGATGCCATACTCTTTGAGAACGCTTGTGAAGGCCTCGCTGGTGAACTGGACA